>CAXTDP010000829.1:0-2763 GCA_964242295.1 uncultured Acetobacteraceae bacterium
GGCAGCGAAAACTCACCCGAAACCAGGGTCGCTACTTCCGGCGCGGAGTACTAGCGGTGTACGATTGGCGCGCATATACCGTCCGCGCCAGCACCGGGAGGCACCCCCATGATCAAGTTCTACTACCATCCCTCGCCGAACCCCCTGAAGGTCGCGCTGTTCCTGGAGGAGTCCGGGATGCCCTACGAGATCGTGCCCGTGGACACCCGCCGGGGCGAGCAGTTCTCGGCGGACTTCCTGGCGATCAACCCCAACGCCAAGACCCCGGCCATCACGGATGGCGACGCCACGGTGTTCGACAGCAACGCCATCCTGCTCTACCTCGCGGAGAAAAGCGGCCAGTTCCTGCCGGGGCCGGGCGACGCGGCGCGGGGAGAGTTTCTGTCCTGGCTGATGTTCGTCGCTACCGGCATCGGCCCATATTCCGGCCAGGCCGTCCACTTCAAGCACTTCGCTCCGGCGCCGAAGGATTACGCGGTGAACCGCTATACCTTCGAGGCGGAGCGGCATTACGGCATCCTGGACGCGCAGTTGGCGCGGCACCGCTACATGCTGGGCGACACCTACACCATCGTGGACATGGCGGTTTGGGGCTGGGCGCGGGTGGTGCCGTTCATCCTGGGCCAGGACGCCTATGCGGCGATGCCGAACCTGAAGCGCCATCTAGACGAGATCAGCGCGCGCCCAGCGGCACAGCGCGCGGAGGCGCTGAAGGCCAAGTATCCGATGAAGGCCGAGATGGACGACGAGGCGAAGCGGCACATGTTCCCGCAAAACGCGCGGCTTGCCGCGGAGTAGGGCTGCTAGCGGAGAGCGGCCCACCGAGGCCGCCCTCCTGTTTGCAGGCTTTGCCGCAGCTACCGTCCACGCCTGGGTCGCTGCGCCGCAAGCCGCTTGTGCTGGCGTGCAAGGGTCGAAGGTCCCTGCCGCACAGAACTGCGCCTATCCCTTTGCCACGTTCCAGAACAGCGGCGCCTGGCCCTTGAGATGCCCCGTGATGTTCGACCGCCAGGCGGCCGACTGGAAATACTGGCCGAGCGGGACGAACATCGCATCCGTGAACGCCTCAGTCTGCAAGGCGGCCGCCAGGCGCTTGCGCTCGCCAGGGTCGTCGCTGTCTATCCACTGCGCCCGCAGCGTCTCCATCGCCGGGTTGTCCGGCCAGCCATACCAGGCGGTTCCCCCGGTGCCGCGCATGGCCGGTGCCGAGAGCGGGTCCACCCAGTCGAGCGCCGGGAACGACGTGCAGAACAGCGACCAGCCCCCCTTGTCGAGCGGCTCCTTGCTGGCCCGGCGCTGCACCACCGTGCCCCAATCCATCGCCGCGTCGTCCACGTTGACGCCGATCCGCTTGAGCGTCGCGGCGACCACCTGGCTCATGGCGTCGTAGAACGGCTGGTCCGTCGGGTGCAGCAGGGTCAGCGTCTCGCCGGCATAGCCTGACGCCGCCAGCATCGCGCGCACCCTGGCGTCGCCCGCTCGTCCGCCCACCCGGTCCATGCCGGCGTCGTTCGCATAGGCCGTGCCCGGCAGGAAGCAGCCCACCGGCGCGTTGTAGGTCGAGGCATCGTCGCCCATCACCGCCTGCATGACCTCACGCGGGTCAACCGCCGCCAGGATGGCCTGGCGCAAGCCGCGGTTGGTCGTCGGTCCCTGCAAGTGGTTGAACCGCAGCACCGGATACAGGCCGTAGGGGTCCAGCCGGCCGACGACGACGTTGCGGTCCCCCCGCAACACCGGCAGCAGGTCGGGGATCGGCATCTCCACCCAATCCACCTCGCCCGTGCGCAGGGCGTTCGCCGCCGTGCCGGGTTCCGGGATGATGCGCCATTCCACCCGGTCCACTAGCACCCGCTTCGCCCCGGCGACGCTGGACGGCGCGTCGTCGCGCGGGACGTATCCCGCGTGCTTGGCGAACATGATGCGGCTTCCCGGCACGTATTCGTCGGGCACGAAGCGGAAGGGTCCGCTGCCCACCACCTCCGTGATCTGCTTGAAGGGATCGGTCGCGGCGATGCGCTCCGGCATGATCATGGCGGGGCTGGGCTGCGTCTTCGCCAGCGCCGTCAGCAGCGGCGGGAACGCCGTCTTGAGCCGGAACACGAGCGTGCGGTCGTCTGGCGCCTCCAGCGCGTCCATGCGGCCGGCGACCGTCTGCCCCAGCCCGTCCCGCTTCATCCAGCGGTGCAGCGACGCCACGCAGTCGCGCGACAGCACCGGCGTCCCGTCGTGGAACACCAGCCCCGGACGCAGCTTGATCGTCCAGCGGCGGCCACCGTCCTCGACCGTGTGTCCCTCCGCCATCTGCGGCTGCGGCGCCAGCGCGTCGTCCGTGCCGAACAGGGTGTCGTATACCATGTAGGCGTAGTTGCGGGTGACGGTCGCGGTGGTCCAGATCGGGTCGAGGCTGGTGAGGTTGGCCTGGGGAACGAACACCAGCGTGCGTGCGCCGGCCGGCTGGGCCACGGCAGGGCAGGCCAGTGGCGCAATGGCCGCCGCCCGCAACAGGTCGCGTCTCAGCATGGGCGGTGCCTCCCCGGGGTATGTTTTGCCCGAGCCTACCAGCGGCTGGTGTCGGCCAGCAATGCCGTGGCCGCGTCCTCGACGCTGCCCGGCCGCGGCAGCGCGCCAACCCGGCTCAGGCCGCGCCGATCCGGCGCCGGCTCGACGGGAAGGTGGGGCCGGGCCAGGTGGCCGCCGGGCCGGAAGTCGTCGTCGCGGTGTTGTTGAATGACCCCGCGACGCCAACCGGCATCCTGCGTC
>CAXTDP010000830.1:0-2041 GCA_964242295.1 uncultured Acetobacteraceae bacterium
GACTGCCTGCTCCCTCTCCCGGAGGGAAAGGGAGCAGGCAGCCGCCCTTCTCCGTGGGACACCTCCATGACCCGCACTGACGCCGCCGGCTTCAGCCCGCGCCTGGCCTGGCCGCTCGGCGCCTTCCTCGCCATCCTGTTCATCCTGCCGCTGCTGCTGCTGTGCGGGCTGAGCCTGCGGACCGGCGACGGATTGAGCCTGGCGCAGTATGGCAAGTTCCTCGGCGACGCCTTCAGCCTGGGCGTGCTGGGCGGCACCATGCGCCTCGGCGTGGAGGTCACGCTGGCCTGCCTGCTGCTCGGCTTCCCGCTGGCGTGGCTGCACGCCCGGTCCTCGCCGCGGGTGCGGGCGCTGCTGATGCTGGTGGTGCTGCTGCCGCTGCTGACCAGCGTGGTGGTGCGGACGTTTGCCTGGATCGTGGTGCTCGGGCGCCAGGGGATCGTGAACCAGGCGCTGCTGGGCCTGGGCGTCATCCAAACACCGTTGCGCCTGCTCTACACCGAGAGCGGAGTGGTCGCGGCGCTGACCCAGGTGCAGATGCCGCTGATGGTGCTGCCGCTGATCGCGGCGCTGGGCCGTATCGGCCCGGACCTGCCGGACGCGGCGGGGATGCTGGGCGCCGGGGCATGGCGGGTGTTCGCGACCGTGACGCTGCCGCTGGCGCTGCCGGGCATCATCGCCGGGTGCCTGCTGACGTTCACCGCGGCGGTGACGGCCTTCATCACGCAAAGCCTGGTCGGCGGCGGGCAGATGCTGTTCATGCCTGCCTACGTATTGCAGCAGGCGCTGGCGCTGGGAGACATGCCGTATGCGTCGGCTGTGTCGGTCATCTTCCTCGTATCGGTGCTGGCGGTGGTCGCGGCGCTGACCGCGCTGGGCCGGCGGGTGCGCGGCTATGCTTGACCGCGTGCAAACCCATCCTGGGTATGAGGCGGACCGGACCGCCCCCACCCCGGCCCGGCAGCACCCGGGGTGGGAGGCATGGAGCTTCCGCCTCGTCATGGGCACCCTGGCCGGCGTGGCGCTGGTACTGCTGTTCGCGCCGACGCTGGTGGTGCTGATCGTGTCCTTCACCTCCGGGCTGTCGCTGCGCTTCCCGCCGCCGGGGTTCTCGCTGCGCTGGTATGCGGCGCTGCTGGATGCGTCGGGCCTGCAGTTCGCGGCGTGGAACAGCCTCAAGGTCGCGGTGGCGACGACGCTGCTGTCCCTGCTGCTGGGCGTCGCCGGCGCGCTGGGCATCGCACGTAGCCCCCGGCTGCAGGCGCGGGTGCTGGACGGGCTGTTCATGGCGCCGCTGGTGCTGCCGGCGCTGGCCTTCGGGCTGGCGGCGCTGATGCTGTTCAGCATGGTCGGGCTGCCGGTATCGCCGCTGACGCTGACGCTCGGCCATACCGTCGTCTGCGTGCCCTTCGTGGTGCGGAACACCGTCGCCTCCCTGCAGCAGCTTGACCCGGCGCTGCTGGAGGGATCGGCCAGCCTTGGCGCCTCCCGCCTTTACACCCTGCGCCGGGTGGTGCTGCCGCTGGTGCGCCCGGGCATCCTGGCGGGCGGGTTCATCTGCTTCATGGCGAGCTTCGACAACATCCCGGTGTCGCTGTTCCTGCGCGATGCCGCGACCGACATGCTGCCGATCCGCATGTGGCAGGACCTGGAGGGCAAGCTGGACGTCACCATCGCCGCCCTGTCCGGCGTGCTGATCGTGGCGACGGTCGCCGTCATGCTGCTGATGGAGCGGCTGGTCGGGCTGTCCCGGCGCCTGACATAGCATGGCTGACGTGACGACGCTCGGCGCGCTGAACGCCGCCAGCCCGGCCGACTTTACCGCCGCGTTGGCCGAGGTGTTCGAGCATGCGCCCTGGGTCGCGGCCCAGGCTGCTGCGGCCCGGCCGTTCCCGACCGTGGCCGCCCTGCACGCCGCCATGTTCGCCGCCGTCGAGGCCGCGCCGGTAGAGGACCAAGTACGGTTCCTGTGCGGCCACCCGGAACTGGCCGGTGCGAGATCCGGCCCGTCGTCCGCGGTGTGCACGGGCAGCCACCCGTC
>CAXTDP010000830.1:2051-2760 GCA_964242295.1 uncultured Acetobacteraceae bacterium
CTGTGCGGCCATCCGGAACTGGCCGGCGCCGCGGCCCGCCGGGGCACGATGGCGGCGTTCTCGGCGCAGGAGCAGGCGTCGCTGGGCCTGGACGGCCTGGACGACGCCGGGTTCGACGCGATGAATCGCGGCTACCGCGCCCGGTTCAGCATCCCGTTCATCCTGTGCATCCGCCGGCACGGCCGGGTGTCGCTGTTGCGGCAGTTCCAGCGCCGGCTGGGCGGCACGCCGGACGGGGAGCGGACGGCGGCGCTGCGCGAGGTGTTCCTCATCACCCGCCTGCGGATTGCCGCGCTGGTGGATGGCCCGGGGATGCCGGAGGTGAACGGCCGCCTGTCCACCCACGTCCTCAGCACCACCCTGGCCCAGCCCGGCGCCGGTATCCCGGTGTCGCTCTACGGCCTGGACGGCGGCGCCGCGGCACTGCTGGCGGAGGGCGTCACCAACGGCGACGGCCGCACGGACGCGCCGCTGCTGCACGGGGCGCCGCTGCGGATCGGCGAATACGAGCTGCGGTTCCAGGTCGCGGCCTATTTCGCCCGGGTGGGCCTGCCGCAATCCGATCCGCCGTTCCTGGACACGATCCCGGTGCGGTTCTCCATCAGCGAGCCGGAGGCGCACTACCACGTGCCCCTCCTGGTCAGCCCGGGAACCTATACGACCTACCGGGGAAGTTAGACGCCTCCTGCTCCCTCTTCCTTCGGGAGAG
>CAXTDP010000831.1:0-2759 GCA_964242295.1 uncultured Acetobacteraceae bacterium
CAGCTCCGCGGTCGGCGGCTGTGCGCCCAATCCCAGGAACGACAGCGCCGCGCCGACCGTGGGCAGGAAGGGGATCGCGGCGGCGACGGCCACTAGGTCCGCCGGGCCGGCGGCGTCATTCATGAAGCGCACCAGCGCCGCGGGCGGGCAGCGGGCGAACAGGGTGGTGAAGACGTGGGGCGCCAGGTCAGGACGGCGCTCCAGCAGGTGCAGCAGCACCCGGTCCATCATGCGTACCGCCGCGGGGCGCGGCCGGGCCGGGCCGGGGTGGCGCCCGGCGTCCAGGTCGGCCACGATCTCATCGCACCGGGCCTGGATGGCGTTGAAGGCATAGCCGGTGCTGGGTCGCGTGGCGCCGCCCGCGGTTCCCAGCGGCAGCAGCCACCGGCCCGGCCGCGGCTGGAACACCGGGTCCATCGGCAGCGCGCCTTCCTCCTCGAACAGCACGTCGTAGCGGTCCACGCCGCAACGTGCCGCCATATGGGCGCGTATGGCGCTCTGGTGGTCCGGCGGCTGGAAGCCCGGCGGGCTGAACCAAGTGTCCTCCACCAGGGCCTGGGTCGGGCTGCTGGGCAGCACGTAGGTGAAGTGCGCCGCCCTGGCCGGCCCGGCGCCGGGCTGCGGGGGGCGGAAGTCCATCAGCATGGCGGCGCCCGGGTCGAACACCGGACGGTCGGTGCGAATTTCCTGCCCCAGGAACACCTGGGTCAGCCCGTGCCGGCCGATCCCCGGCGGCGGCCGCGTGTCGAAGGCAAGGCCCGCGCGCACCACGCGGTCCCCCAGCGTCACCGTCGCCGCGTCCTCACCGTCCCTGGCGTCGGCATGGATGCCCAGCAGCAGCTCGATATGCGGTGCGGCGCGGATACGCTGCAGCGCCAAGCGGTACAGGGCGTCCGCCGCGATGGACTCATACCGCAGGCCGGGCGATGCCAGCACCACCTGGCGCGCCCCGGAGGCGACGGACCAACGATCCCACCGGCCCGTCACGGCTGCGGCGAAGGGATGCGGCCGCAGCGTCCAGCCGGACCAGGTGCGGTCCCGGCGATACTCCGTCCGCGGCTCCACCACCAGGATACGCAGCCCGGCGAAGCGCGGCGCCGCCAGCCGGACGGCAAGGCTCAGCCCGGCCAGCCCGGCGCCGAGGATGGCGATGTCGTACTCTGGCGGGCTGGGCGGGTCATGGGCGGGATGCCGCGGCGCCATGGTGCGTTCCATCATAAGGTGGGGCGGCGCGCTGGGGTGCGGCGGCAAGCCGGCATGTCCATAAAGGCCAAGCTGCTGGCAACAGGCATCGGAGGCGCTGTCTGCATGCTTCGTGGCCGCCGTTCAATGCCTGGCCGATGCCGCAGTTGCAGCCGTTGCGAGGCGACAGGCGATGCGGCGGCGCTTCCTTGTTGCTTCACGCGGCGCTTCCCTGCTCCCCGACCCTCTCCCGGAGGGAGAGGGAGAAGCTAGCGGCTTTCTGGTGGCACAGCCATACAACCGGCTATTAACGGGGCTGGACGGTTGGGCGGAACCGGCTGGCGGCGGCGCGGCGGGCCGGTGGGGGTCACCGTCCCTGTTTTGGCCTAACCCCCCACCGGCGTGAACAGCGCCTCCAGGTCGCCCTCCGTCAGCCCGAGCGTCGCGCCGGCGCCGGCACCCAGGATGTTGTCGGATAGGGCCTGCTTGCGCGCCTTCAGTTCCTCCATCTTCTCCTCGATGGTGCCCTGGGTGATCAGGCGGTGGACGAACACCGGCTTGTCCTGGCCGATGCGGTGGGCGCGGTCGGTCGCCTGGTCCTCGACCGCCGGGTTCCACCAGGGGTCGTAGTGGATGACGGTATCCGCCGCCGTCAGGTTCAGCCCGACGCCGCCCGCCTTCAGCGAGATCAGGAACAGCGGCACATCCCCGGCCTGGAACCGTCCCACCGGCGTCCGGCGGTCGGACGTGTCGCCGGTCAGCAGCACATAGGGGATGCCGAGGCGGCCCAGCTCTTCCTCGATCAGCGCCAGCATGGAAGTGAATTGCGAGAACAGCAGCACCCGCCGCCCATCCTCGATCATCTGCGGCAGCATCTCCAGCAGCCGCTCCAGCTTGGCCGAACCCGCCTTGGCCGCCTTCGCCGTTTGCAGCCGCAGCAGCCGCGGGTCGCAGCAGGCCTGGCGCAGCTTGAGCATCGCATCCAGGATGATGATGCCCGACCCGCCGATGCCGCGCTTCTCGATGGCCGCGCGCACCTTGGCGTGCATGGCCAGGCGTATGCCTTCATAGACCGCGCGCTGGGCGTCGGCCATCGCCACCTGCTCGGTGATCTCGGTCTTGGCCGGCAGGTCGGCGGCGACCTCCTCCTTGGTCCGGCGCAGCAGGAACGGGGCGATGCGGCGGCGCAGGGTTTCGGCGCGATCGGCGTTGCCGGTCTTCTCGATCGGCGTGCGGTAGTTGCGGGCGAAGGCCTTCTGATCGCCGAGAAACCCCGGCATCAGGAAATCGAACAGGGACCACAGCTCGCCCAGGTGGTTCTCCAGCGGCGTGCCGGACAGGCACAGGCGCTGCCGCGCCCGCAGCGTGCGGGTCAGCTTGGAGATCGTCGCTTGCGGGTTCTTGATGGTTTGCGCCTCGTCCAGCACCACGACGTGCCAATCCTGCGCCGCAAGAACCGCATGGTCCCGCGCCAGCAGCGGGTAGGTGGACACGACGAGGTCATGCTGCCCGATGTCGCCGAAGCGCCTGGCCCGGTCGGGACCGTGCAGCACCAGGCAGCGCAGGGTGGGAGTGAA
>CAXTDP010000832.1:0-2751 GCA_964242295.1 uncultured Acetobacteraceae bacterium
CTGGAAATCGATCTTGGGATAGCCGACCTTGGCCCAGTCCGGCTCCTCCATCGCCTGCCACGCGGCGAAGGCGTTGAGGCGCCATTCAAGCAGCCACTCCGGCTCCTCCTTCTTGGCGGAGATCATGCGTATGGTGTCGGTGGTCAGGCCCTTGGGGGCGATCTCCATCTCGATGTCCGTCTCAAAACCCCACTTGTAGCCGGACTGGGTGATGGACTCGACGGTATCGAGGGTTTCGGCGACTGCAGGCATCGGTATGGACCTATTCGGCAGGAGAGATGGACAAGGCGTGCGCCGGGATGGTGCGGGCACGCGGCGTGACTGCGGCCATGTCGGCGAGAGTGATAGCGGACAGGGCCTCGCGTATGGCGAAGTTGACGAGGTCCCAGCGGCCGCGGACGGGGCACGTGCACTCCGCCTCGCAGCCGATGCTGGAACCCTCGACGCAGGCGGTCAGCGCAATGGGACCGTCAATGGCAGTGACGACCGCGGCAACGGACACCTCCGACAACGGCTGCGCCAGGCGATAGCCGCCGCGGGCACCACGCTGGCTGGTGACAAGACCCGCCGCAGCCAGCGCCTTGAGCACCTTCGCCACCGTCGGCTCGGGGACGCCTGTGGCGGCGGCGATGCCGGGGCTGGTCTGGCACGGCGCGCCCTGGGACAGCCGTACCAGCACGACGACGGCGTAATCCGCTAGTTTCGACAGGCGCAACATGATCAGACCTATAATCGGACCTGAACGGTCCTGATTGACCTCAAATGAGGAAGACGGGCGGGTTCGTCAAGGCTGCTTCGACGGCCGGATCATCCTCCGGCGGCGATGATGCCTGAATAAGCCACAGGGCCGGTCGGCTGACCGGTGGGGGACCCGCCGGCTGGCTCCTGACTGAGCAGAAGCTGCGTGCCGGGCCGGATTGCGGCTTGCAGGCGGGCGATTCCCGCGCCGGGCAGGACGCCCAGGCTGACCGGCGTCCCGGCACCCGGCGCCAACGCCCATAGTTCCAGCACCCGGCCGCTGGTGGCCGGCGTCGGCGTCGGGAGCGGCTCCGGGACGACGATGACGGCGTTTCCATCGGCATCAACGCGGACAAGGAAGGCTGCGCCGGGTGTCCCGGTCGGAGACAATGCCGCCAGCAGGCCCGGGGCTGAGGATGGCGGCGGGCGAAGCAGCAAGGCTGCGAACACCACGGCCGCCAGGGTGGCTGCGGCTGCGAGCCTCCGCCAAATCCGCAGGCTGGCCCGGATCCGTCCGGCGGTGCCGTCACCTCGGACACGGATTTGGGCGCCCTCGATCCCCGTAGCCAAGGCGAGGCGCCGCCATAGGTCCAACGGCGGCGCCACGGGCGGCACGAGGGTTGCGAGGTGTCCAAGCGTCATCTCCCACGCTGCCAGTCCGGCAGCGAAGGCCGGGTCGGCCATGGCCAGCGCCTCGACCGCGCGGGCCTGGTCCGGCCGCAGGGTGCCCAGCACGTATTCGGCCATATCCAGCTCGGGGTCGTCGGAGGGATCGGCGCCCTGGCTGCCAGTGCCGCTCATGCTCGCGTGGCGGCCAGACCGGCGTCAACCTGGGCGCGGCGCATCGGCGGCATCGCAAGCAGGGTTGCGGAGCGGGGTGGCATGGCGCCCAATCCGGAGGGACTCCCTTGGCAGCCGGCAGCGGCAAGGCAGGCCGGACCGCGCTGCGGCCAGCACGCCGGGGGCGTCATTCGGGCAGCAGCACGCGGTCCACGACATGGACGACGCCGTTGCTTTGAATGACGTTAGGCGTTGTCACGTGGGCAATGCGGCCCTTGGCGTCGGTCAGGGTGACGCCGCCGCCGGGCGCGGTGGCGGTCAGGCTCTCGCCCTCGACGGTCCTGAGCACCGCCCTGCCGGCCTGCATCATGCCCATCAGCGCCACGGTGTCCAGCTTGCCGGGAACGACGTGCAGGGTCAGCACCTTGGTCAGCATGGCCTTGTTCCCGAGGTCCAGCAGCGTGTCCACGGTGCCAGGCGGCAGGGCAGCGAAGGCGGCGTTGACGGGGGCGAACACCGTGAACGGACCGGGACCCTTCAGCGTCTCGACCAGCCCGGCCGCCTGCACGGCGGTGACCAGGGTGGTGTGGTCCCGCGAGTTCACGGCGTTGTCCATGATGTCCTTGCTGGCATACATCGGCGCACCGCCAACCCTGACCTCTGCATTGGCAGGTGCCGCGAAGTCCAGCAGCAGGGGTCCGGCAATGAGCGCCCGAGTGATGGCGTGTGCCTGGACATACCTATTCGTGCGCTGTTTCATGCGCGTTCCCCTCATGGGCCCGTGATTCCCAAGGCGGCGGGATGGCCGTCCGTGGTCCGGCATGGAAATTACCCGCCAAGCCGCCCCTTGGATGCAGTTACGGAAAGAAAGATCGGGGCGGTGCCGGATGCCGATTCGCCCGGCGGCTTGCGGCCAGGCCGGGTTGCACCCCGGACGCACACGGGGCAAGGCTGGGCGCCATGCAGCATCCAGCCCCCCCGGCCGCACCTGACAGCTCCGCCCCTGGCCGCCCCACCCCTGGCCGCCCGGTCTTCGCCCGCCATGCTGCCAGCCTGCTGGTCCTGCGCGATGGACCCGGCGGTACCGAGGTGCTGATGGGCATGCGTGGCGCCGGGCACCGCTTCATGCCGAACCGCCTGGTGTTCCCTGGCGGCGCCGTGGACCCGGGGGATGCCGCCCTGCCTGCCGCCGCCGAGCCCCGTCCGGAGGTGCTGGCCATGCTGGGCCGCGGC
>CAXTDP010000833.1:0-2745 GCA_964242295.1 uncultured Acetobacteraceae bacterium
GCCCCGCCCTGGTGCACGACCGCGCAGGCGCGGGGGAATACGGCGGTATGCGGCGCGTAGGGCACCGCCAGCGCCCAGTCGGGCAGGGGGTCCGGCAATCCCTGCGGGTCCGGGCCGGTCAGCAGCAGGGCTCGCCGGCCGATCATCCCGGCGGCTTGCAAGCTATCGAGGTAGAAAGCTCGTGCGGCGTGGACGGCGGCGGAACCGAGGGTGAACACGACCGGCGCCGGGCCGCCTTGCAGGAAGGCTTCCAGCTCCGGCGCCGGAGAGTTGTCCGGGTCGGGGGCGTCGTAGAAGGCGAAGCCGGTTTGCCGGGTGCCGGGCGGCCAGTCGCGCTGCGGCCGGGCCAGCAAGGGCGAGAACATCGCGAGGTTCAGCAGCGGCGAGAACCCGTCCACCCCCAGCGGGTCCGCCCGGTATGCCAGGCCCATCTCCCGCCGCAACGCGCGCACTGGGCGTCCCCAGCGCCGCATGACCCGGTGCGCCGCCAACCGCAACGGCGCACCGGCCAGCCAGCCCAGCCGCTGCAACGGTGCGGCCCAGGCAATCTGCGGCGGCACCGGCGGGTCAGTGGCGGAGAACAGGCCCATCGGCTGCAGCACCGCCGACGCCCAGGGCAGGCCAAGCTTCTCCGCCACCAAGGGAATGCCCAGGGACAACGGGGTGGATACCAGCAAGTCCATGCCGGGCGACGCCGCCAGCAGGTCGGCTACTTGATCCGGCACGGCGGGGGCGATGGTCGTCTCGAACACGAAGCGGGGGCCTTGGACCGGGTCCATCGCGCGGGCCATCAGCTCCGGCGCGGGATGGTCCGGCGCTTCCGGACGGAGGTCCGCCCATGGCAGCCCGGCCGATGCGACGCGGGAGCGGTGCAGGCGGTTGGTGGCGATGGTGACGCCGTGGCCGCGGGCCTGCATCCCCAGGGCCACGGCCATGTAGGGATGCAGGTCGCCGAGCGAGCCGATGGTGGCGATCAGGATGCGGGCCATGCCCGTCCCCAACGCGCCCCGAGAGGAAACGGCCAGTGCCCGTTTGATAATGCTGCTGCGCTGGCCGTCTGCCGCGGCTTTCCTGCGCTCCGCTCGCTCAACGAAGACGTTGAACGGACTCAACGAAGACGTTGGGCGGAACTCACGGGCGGATGCCCGCTCCGTTCCGGTGCTCGGAAACCCACGCCAGCCGGCTCAGCGCAGCGCATTCTCAAACAGCATTCAGAACGGCAGGAGTATGTCCAGCAACTGCTGGCCGTAGCGGGGCCGCTGCACGTCCGACAACTGGCCGCGGCCGCCGTAGGCGATGCGCGCCTCCGCCATGCGGTCATGCCGCACGGTGTTGTCGCTGGCGATGTCCTGCGGGCGGATCACGCCGCTGACCTGCAGCTCGCGCAACTCGCTGTTCACCCGCACTTCCTGCCGGGCGGCGACGGCCAGGTTGCCGTTGGGCAGCACCTGGGTGATGACGCCGGCCAGGCGGAGGGTGACGCTCTCCGCACGGGCGATGGCGCCGGTCCCCGTCGCGTTGCCGGCGCTGTTGGCGGACACCAGGGTGCTCAGGTTGGCGGCGCGGGCCAGGATGCGCGGCGCGCTGGCCTCCAGCCCGAACAGGTTGGGCAGGCCCATCGTTTCGCTTCCGGTGCGGCCCTCGTTGCTCTTGTTGGTCAGGGCCGCGCTGTCGGTGATGCTGACCAGGACCGTCACGATGTCGCCAACCTGCGCCGCGCGCTGGTCCTTGAAGAAGGCGCGGCTGCCGGTGCGCCACAGGCTGTTGGCCTCGGCCGGCGCTGTCTGGGTGCGGGGCATCGGCATGCTGATCGGGCGGTAGGAGGGGTCCGCGGTGGGATCGCTGCTGGGCGTCATGCTGGGTGGGCGGCCGACCTCGGACAGCCGGGTCAAGGTGCCGCAGCCGGGTAGGAGGAGGAGGGCCGCTAGGCCGCCAGGCAGGGCGGAGCGGCGGAGCGCGTTGCGCCAGCTCGTGGGCCGGTTCTTGGCGGACGGCGCTGCGCTTATCCGCCCTACGGGTTGCGGGCGGTGCACGGAATTGCTCATCGTGCGGCCATCCGCGGCAGGGCGGCGTTTCCGGCTGGCACTGGCTGCGAGCCCGGCAGCACGCGCGCCTTGCCGGGTCCGGTCACTTCGGCCTCGACCACGACGCGGGACGCCGGGTTTATCACCCGGACACGCTCGCCCAGACCGGCAGGCTCGGTTGCGACCCCCGTGGCCGTCAGTTGGATGCCTGGACCGTCCAGCGCCAGCAGCATCGGCATGCCCTTGGTCACCAGCACGGGACGGCCGAGGTCGGCGAGCAGCAGCGGCTGGCCCGGCTGGACCGGGCGGCGCAGCGCCTGGCCGACTGCTTCGGCCGCGGTGCGGACGACCTCGCCGCGAGCCAGGACGGCGTTCATGCGGGTCCATTGCAGGTCGGACGCCAGCACGACGTCGCCGGGCAGCATGCGCCGGCGCGGAACTGGCAGCTCCACCATCTCCTGCACGCGGCCGGACAGGCGGATCTGCGCCGACGGCACGCCGTCTGCCGAGATGGACAGCAGCGCCGTGAAACGGCCGGTGCCGGCGTCGAACTCGAGTTGGGTGACGTCCAGCGACGGCTTGGCGTCGAGTGGCACCATGGGGGTGGTGAACCCCGGTCGCTCCAGGTCGGCGTCGCGCGGCGCTCCGTTGCCGGCCAGCGCGGCGCGTAGCGGGGCCAGCACGTCGTCCCGCCCCAGGCTGCGTCCGGGCCGGTCCAGCA
>CAXTDP010000834.1:0-2734 GCA_964242295.1 uncultured Acetobacteraceae bacterium
CGCCGGTGGCGTCCGGGCCGGCGCGCAGTCGCACCGGACGAGTAGAGGCGGCACGCGCCTGCTCCGCCCGCGCAGGCGGGTCGGCATGGCCCATGGCGGCCACCACGCCGTTCCGCGTCATGCCGGCGCTGGCCTGGTTCAGCACCACCTTGCCGTCCCGCATCACCGCGATCCGGTCCGACACCTGCAGGACCTCATTCAGCTTGTGCGAGATGAACACCACCGCCCCGCCAGCCCCCACGAAATGCCGGACATGCGCCAGCAGCCCGGCGGCGGCATGGCCATCGAGGGACGACGTCGGCTCGTCCAGGATCACCACCGCGGGCGGGGTGCCGGTGTGGCTGAAGGCGCGCGCGATTTCTACAGCCTGCCGCTGTCCGATGGGTAGGTCGCCCACCAACGCGTCCGGGCGCAGGCCGTGGCCGGGGAGCACCTCGTCCAATGCCGCCAGCATCAGCGCCCCGGCCCGCCGCCGCCAGCCCAGGCCCCAACCCTGGCCAGCGATGTCGCCGTGCGCGACCCGCCCGTTTTCGGCGATGGTCAGGTTGGGACACAACGAGCCTTCCTGGAATACGCAACGCACCGCGGGGTGCCGTGCGCCGGGCAACACGTCGCGGTCCAGCACCTGCAACGTCCCGCCATCCGGGACCAAGGTGCCGGCCAGGACGTTCATGAGCGTGGACTTGCCGGCGCCGTTGTGGCCGGCGAGGCCGACGCACTCGCCACGCCCGACGCGCAGGTCCACGCCGCCCAGGGCATGGACCGCGCCGAAGCTCTTGCGGATGCCGGCTAGGCTGACGGCGTCAGCCAACCCGCGTCAGTCCTTCAGCTTGGCGATGAAGTCGATCACGTCCTGCTGCGAGTAGTCGATAGTGGTGACGCCGCCCGGCGCGGTGCGCTTCAGGTTCTCGTCCAGCGTATCCTGCTCCACCACGGTGATCGGCAGCACGAACCGCCTGGGCACGGTCGCGCCCGCCAGCACCTGCTGCGCCACCCACAGCGCGAAGGTCGAGCAGCCCGGCGAGATCGCAGCCGACTTGGTCTGGTAGCCGGATGCGTCGCGCTGGCCCCTCCACCAGGTCAGCTCGTCCTCCCGGTTGCCCATGAAGATCGGCGGGATCGGGCGGCCAGCGGCGCGGAACGCCTGCGCCGCGCCGTAACCGTCGCCGCCCTGGGTCACCACGGCCGCAATCTCCGGCAGCGTCGGCAGCACGCCCGCAACCTCCTTCTGCGCCACCGTCTGGGTCCAGTTGCCATGGACGGAGGACACCACCTTGAACTCCGGATGCGCCTTCAGCGCCTCGGTGATGCCGGCGTGGATTTCCTCGTCCACGAAGCCGCCGGCCAGTCCACGGACCTCCAAAAGATTGCCCTTCAGGCCGCGGCCGGCCATGTACTCAACCTGCATCGCGCCCATGCGGCGGAAGTCCACGCCGACGACGTAGGCGCAGGGCTCGGTGACGGAACTGTCGAATACCACGACAACGATGCCGGCGTCGCAAGCCTGCTTGATGGCGCCGTTCAGCGCCGTGGGGGACGACGCGTTGACGACGATGGCGTCGTAGCCTTGCAAGGTCAGATTCTGGATCTGCGCTGCCTGCTCGGTCGCCTGGTTCTCGGCAGTCGTGAAGCTGCGGACCTCCTTGAGCTGCCTGGCCGCGACGGCCGCGTCCCCGGCCTTTTGCCAGCTTGCGAGCATCGCCTGCCGCCAGGAGTTGCCGGCGTAGTTGTTGGACATGGCGATATGCTTGTCGGACGTATCGGCGGCCCAGGCCTGGGGGGACGCTGCGCTCCAGGCGGCAACGGCGACAGCGGCGATGGCAGCGACGTGACGCAAGGTGCGCATTGACGATCCTCCCGAGTTGCAGCGGTAGTCCAGCCGCCTTACCAGGGATGGTAGTTGGTCGGATCTGGATTACAACAGACCCAGCCTAACACAAGGAGGGGCGGTCCCGATGATCTCCTCCACCCGTTCATTGAACGACGTGCTGGACGCGCGCTCACCAAGCTTAGCGCCGGCGCCCGCAAGCGCCGGGCCACGGCCGTGTCGTCCGACCTTCCCGTCAGCCGACGCAGGTCCGCCGCCGTGTGCTCCGGCCGCGTGATCGCAACTGTAATGTCAGTCCTCATTATCATGGAAGCAAACCGAATCACATCACGCCGAGCCGCCGCTGCTCACGTTTCGGTCAGAGCAGATAGCCGTTGGTATGATTTGGAACAGTTGTCAGACCTCGGAGGGCTTTCGTCGGAACCGAGGCTGCGGATGAGTCGGTTTCATCTGTCGCCCGACAGCAAAGATGCGGCGCGGATATTCAGGGGCCGAGCACCAGAAGCGCCGGACCTGCAAGTCGAGTTGGCCGACATGGCCTTGCCATGGCAGATTTCCAAAGCGGAGGACCTATCGGCAGCGGACACGACACGAAGGATGCCGGCAAGCCCGACGCGGTTCACGTCCAGCTGTCCCTGCTGTTCAGGCGGCGGCTGATGTTCCGAGGCAGCCAGAGAGGAACTGTCGGAGTAACGCGTCGAACTCGTCCGCGGCCTCGACTGGCGGGAAGTGCCCGCAATCCTTGACCACATGCAGGGTGGCGCCGGCAATCCGGTCGACGATCGATTGCCCCGCCGAGGCAGATGCGCTCATGTCCTCTCCTCCCGCCAGCACCAGGGTGGGGCACGTCAGGGCTGAAGTTGACCCGTTCTGATGGAGCCTTTCATGCTCTTCCAGGGGGTTCTT
>CAXTDP010000835.1:0-2721 GCA_964242295.1 uncultured Acetobacteraceae bacterium
GCGATCCGCAACCCGATCCCGCCGCTCGTGCTGTTCGCGGTGCTGACGCTGCTGGGCGTGGTCGGCTTCAACATGCTGCCCATCACGCGCTCGCCGAACGTGGACGTCCCCATCGTGTCCGTCATCGTGACCCAGCCCGGCGCCGCGCCGGGCGAACTGGAAAGCCAGGTCACCAAGAAGATCGAGGACGCCGTCGCCAACGTGTCCGGCGTCAAGCACGTGCAAAGCACCGTCACCGACGGGCAAAGCCAGACCGTCGTCGAGCTGCGGCTGGAGGTCAGCACCGACCGCGCCCTGAACGACGTGCGTGACGCCGTGAGCAAGATACGCTCCGACCTGCCGCGCGGCATAGACGAGCCGGTGATCCAGCGTATCGACATCGTAGGCCAGAGCATCCAGACCTATGCCGCGACGGCGCCGGGCAAGACTCTGGAAGGGCTGTCCTGGTTCATAGACGACACCGTGCTGCGCGACCTGCAAGGCGTGCGCGGCATCGGCCAGGTCGAGCGGATCGGCGGCGTGACCCGCGAAATCCGCGTGAGCCTGGACCCGGACCGCCTGGCGTCCTTGGGCATCACCGCTGGCGACGTGAACAAGCAGCTTCGCGCCACCAGCGCTGACATGTCCGGCGGCCGTGGCGAGGTCGGCAGCCAGGAGCAGGCGATACGCACCCTGGCCGGCGCCCGCACCCTGGAGTCGCTGGCCGCCACCCGCCTGGTGCTGCCCGGCGGGCGCGAGGTGCGGCTGTCCGACGTGGCCCGCGTCGAGGACAGCTATGAGGAGCCGCGCGACTTCGCCCGGCTGAACGGGGAAACCCCCGTCGTGTCCTTCGCCGTGTTCCGCGCCAAGGGCGCCAGCGACGTGACCGTGGCGGACGCCGTGGCCGGGCGGCTGCAAGCGTTGCAGCAGGCACATCCGGAGGTCACGTATTCGCTGATCGACGACAGCGTGCGCGCCACGCGCGGCAACTACTTGTCCGCCATGCACGGCTTGATCGAGGGCGCGGTGCTGGCGACAATCGTCGTGCTGGTGTTCCTGCGGGACTGGCGGGCGACGCTGCTGGTGGCCGCGGCGCTGCCGCTGTCGGTGCTGCCGGCGTTTGCGGCAATGCAGTTGATGGGCTTCTCGCTCAACTTCGTCAGCCTGCTCGGCATCACGCTCGTGACCGGCATCCTGGTGGACGACGCCATCGTCGAGATCGAGAACATCGTCCGCCACATGCGCATGGGCAAGCGCCCGTTCGAGGCGGCGGTGGAGGCGGCGGACGAGATTGGGCTGGCGGTGATCGCGATCACCTTCACCATCGTCGCGGTGTTCTCGCCGGTCAGCTTCATGGGCGGGATCGCCGGGCAGTTCTTCAAGCAGTTCGGGCTGACGGTGGCCGCCGCGGTGCTGGCGTCGCTGCTGGTGGCGCGGCTGATCACGCCGCTGATGGCGGCCTACCTGATGCGGCCGGTGGCGGCGCACGCGGAGCGGGACGGCTGGGTGATGCGTGCCTACACCCGTTTCCTGGCTGGCACGCTGCGCTGGCGCTGGCTGACGCTGCTGGCGGGGCTGGCGGCGTTCGCGCTGTCCATCTTCTCCACGACCCTGCTGCCGACGGGGTTCATCCCGCCGCCGGATGAAAGCCGGGTGGTGCTGTCCATCGAGCTGCCGCCGGGCTCCACCTTGGCCGATACGCGCGCCGGCACCGACAAGATCGCGGCGGAGTTCCGGCGCATCCCGGAGGTGACGACCGTGTTCGTGGTTGGCGGCACGACGCCGACCGGGGCGGGGGCGGAAATCCGCCGGGCCAAGATGATCGTGAACCTGGTCGGCAAGGAGGCCCGCACCCGCACCCAGAAGCAGGTCGAGGCCGAGCTGACCCGGCGCCTGGCGGCCCTTCCGGACGTGCGCGGCTGGTATGTGAACGACCGCGGCGAGCGCGAGCTGACCGTCACCGTCCTGGGCGACGACCCGGTGGCGCTGAACCGCGCCGTCGCCGGGCTGGAGGGCGGGATGCGCCGCCTGCCGGGCTTTGGCAACGTGGCGCCCAGCGCCGGGTCGGACCGGCCGGAGATACGGGTGACGCCGCGGGGCGACGAGGCCGCGCGGTTCGGCGTCAGCACGGAGGCGATCAGCGACGCCGTGCGGATCGCCACCATCGGCGACGTGCCGGCGAACCTCGCCAAGTTCCGCGACGGCGACCGGCTGATCCCGATCCGCGTGCAGGTGGACACGGCGCTGCGCGGTGACCTATTGGCCATTGAGAGCTTGCAGGTGCAGGGCAACGCCGGCCTGGCGGTGCCGCTGCTGGCCGTCGCCGACGTGTCGCTGGGGCAGGGGCCATCGAGCGTGGAGCGGTATGACCGGGTGCGCCGGGTCATGCTGGGCGCCGACCTGCAGCCCGGCGTGGCGCTGGGCGACGCGCTGAAGGCGATCTATGCCCTGCCGGCGGCGCAGGCGCTGCCGCCCGGCGTCCGCATCCAGAATGGCGGGGATGCCGAGGTGATGGCGGAGGTGTTCTCGCAGTTCGGCCTGGCGATGGGTGCCGGGCTGACCATCGTGCTGGGCGTGCTGGTGCTGTTGTTCAGGAACGTGTTCCAGCCGGTGACGATCCTGCTGTCGCTGCCCCTTAGCCTTGGCGGCGTGATCCTGGCGCTGCTGGTGACGGGCAACCCGATCTCCATGCCGGTGGTGATCGGCATCCTGATGCTGATGGGCATCGTGACCAAGAACGCG
>CAXTDP010000836.1:0-2719 GCA_964242295.1 uncultured Acetobacteraceae bacterium
CAACGCGGTGCCGCAACATCGCCGCTGTCCCGTCCGCGGCCCGGCGCAGGGTCGCCGCGTCCACCGGCCCGGACAACAGCGACATCTCGGCCGATCCCGGCAGCACCGGGCATGGCGCCCCGGCAGCCGCGCTTCCTCCGCCCAAGGCGGCGCTAAGCCAGGGCGGGTCGGCCAGGAAACGCGGTGTTTGCAGGGGTCCTGGCTGCAGGTGCAGCAGAGGGTGAGGCGAAAATGGCCGGCGCGGCTGCGGGTTGATGGTCAGCAGGACCCGCGCGTCCCCCAGGGACGGGGCCGGCGCAAGGCCGAGTCCCGGAAGCAGCGCCGCCCAGCCGGGCACAGGCCGCCCCACGATCCAGGCCGGGGTGGCCGCCCGCTCGTCCGGCCCGGCGCCGGGCCTCGTCACGGCAGGACGCCAGTCAGGATGGGGTGGCACTTGCCGCAAGCTCTGGGTTTCCCGTCTTGGTTCCGGCTCAAGGTTCCGGTTGTATGGCCCGGGGGTGTGCTGCAATGCAACACTGGTGACATATGCGTAACGCCTCGTTTATCCTGTGTTGCCCGCATATCGCACAGCCGGCTATAGCGGCGGGCTTGGCCTGCCTTCCATCCCAGGCTGGCCCGTTTGCCCAAGCGGGCCAATCGCCGTAGAGCGTCTGGATACCAAAGACCCATCCCGGCCCTGTGCCGGACAGAGGTGCGACATTGGACGGCAGCGTTAAAGCGAACACGGATTTCCTGGCGGGACACCAGCCCATTGCCATCGTCGGCGCCGCGTGCCGCTTGCCGGGCGCTGCGGACCTGCACGCCTTCGCGGACCTGCTCGCCGCCGGGCGCGACGCGGTCACGGAGATACCGGACAACCGCTGGACCAAGGCGGCTTACTTCCATCCCGGCCGGGACCAGCGCGGCAAGGCCTACACCTTTGCGGCCGGCGTGCTGGGCGACGTCAGCGGCTTCGATGCCGGGTTCTTTGGCATTTCCCCGCGGGAAGCCGCGCAGATGGACCCGCAGCAACGGCTGCTGTTGGAACTGGCGCATGAGGCGCTGGAGGATGCCGGGCTGGACGCGGGCAAGCTCGCCGGGTCGGCGGTGGGCGTTTACGTCGGCGGTTCCGCCTGGGACTACACGACGCTGCACGCGGGCGATGCATCGGTGATGGACGCCTACTCGATGACAGGGGCGACGCTGTGCTCGCTGTCCAACCGGGTCAGCTACGCCTTTGACCTGCGGGGTCCGTCGTTCACGGTGGATACGGCCTGCTCGTCCTCGCTGGTCGCCTTGCATCAGGCGTGCGAGGCGATTCGCGGCGGGCAGGTGCCGATGGCGCTGGTGGGCGGGGTCAACCTGCTGCTGGCGCCGCAGAACTTCGTGGGGTTCTGCGCCGCCTCCATGCTGTCGCCGCGCGGGCGCTGCCACGCCTTCGATGCGCGGGCCGACGGCTATGTGCGGGCCGAGGGCGGGGCGATGCTGGTGCTGAAGCCGCTGCGGGCGGCGCTCGCGGATGGCGACGCCATACGTGCGGTGGTGCGCGGCACCGGAGTGAACTCGGACGGGCGGACCAACGGCTTCTCCCTGCCCAACCCGGCGGCGCAAGCGGCGCTGCTGCGCGCGGTCTATGGCCGCTTCGGCATTGATCCCGACGAGTTGGATTACGTCGAGGCGCACGGCACCGGCACCCCGGCGGGCGACCCAATCGAGGCCGCGGCGCTCGGCGAGGTGCTGGGTCGGCGCCGGTCGCAGCCGCTCACCATCGGCTCGGTCAAGACCAACATCGGCCACCTGGAGGCGGCGTCCGGCATGGCCGGGCTGCTGAAGGCGGTGCTGGCGTTCCGGGCCGGCCGGGTGGCGCAATCGCTGCATTGCGAAACCCCGAACCCGGCGATCCGCTTCGACGATCTGAACCTGCAACTGAACCCGGCCGGCCTGGACTTGGCCCCGCAAGGCCGCCCTGCGATGATCGGGGTCAACAGCTTCGGTTTCGGCGGCACCAACGCTCATGCCGTGCTGGAAGCGCCGCCGGCCACCATCGGGGCCGACGATGTACCATTCGCCGCCGCCCCGGGGCTGCCGCAGCTTCTGCTGTCCGCGCGGAGTGAGGGTGCGCTGCGCGGCTTGGCGGCTGCCTGGTGCGACTTGCTGGCGGACGGAGTGGGCGACGCCGCCCTGATCCGCGGCGCGGCGCTCGGGCGCGACCAGTACAAGCTGCGCTTGGCGGCGACGGGTGCCACGGCGGCGGATCTGGGCGCTGGACTGCGGTCCTACCTTGCGGGCCAGGCGACGCATGCCGTCGCCGCGGACACGGCCGTGATCGGCCAGGTCGCCTTCGTGTTTTCAGGCAACGGCAGCCAGTGGGCCGGGATGGCGTCGGACGCCGCCGAGCGGAGCCCGGCGTTCCGGGCCGCCCTGGAAACCGCCGACGCGGCACTGCTGGGGCCGCTCGGGTGGTCCGTCGCCGAGCGCCTGCAAACGGCGGATGCGGCTGCCATGCGCGATACTTCGGTTGCGCAGCCGCTGCTGTTCGCCGTCCAGGTGGCGATGGTGATGGCGCTGCGGACCGCCGGCGTGCAGCCCGACGCCTGCATGGGCCACAGCGTCGGCGAGGTCGCGGCGGCCTGGGCTGCCGGCGCATTGACGCTGGACCAGGCCAGCCGGGTGATCGCGGTGCGCAGCCGGTTGCAGGCCTGCACGGCGGGCGTTGGGCGCATGGCGGTGCTGGGCCTCG
>CAXTDP010000837.1:0-2287 GCA_964242295.1 uncultured Acetobacteraceae bacterium
CGATGCGCTCGCGACCTCCGTGTCCTACCTGGTCGGCCTGGACCCCGACACGCCGGTGCCGGAGGAATACTTGCAGGAGGAGCAGGGCAGCCTCGGCCTGCTCGCCGGCGACGAGGAGGCGCTGCTGCGCGCCTACCGCCGCCTGGAGTTCTCCCTGAAGGCGGCGCTGCTTCAGGTCGTGCTGCGCATGTCGCCGGAGCCGGAGGTCCCGGAACGCAAGCCGCGCTCCACCAGGTAGGCCGCCGCGGTGCCGGACAGCGCCAGGCCCGGCAGTTCATCCACGGCGAACAGCCGGGCCTCCACCACCTCCCGGTTGTCAAGGCGCAGCGGCGGCAGATGATCCAGCAGCAGCTCAAAGACATGGACCTCCTCCTGCCGGTTGTTCCAGATGCCGCATACGACGGCCCCGGACTGCAACGCGGCGGCGGGAAGGCGCAACTCCTCCAGCAGTTCGCGCCGGACGGCGGCCTCCGGCGTTTCGCCAGGCTGGACGCCGCCGCCGGGCAGGGTCCAGGCGCGGCGGTAGGACTGGCGGATCAGCAGCACGGCGCCGCCGACCCGGACGCAGGCCAGTGCGCCCTGGTGCCGCGGACGGCGCAACGCCCACCAGGCAAGCGCCACGGGATAGGCCAGGCGATACGCTGCTTGCCATGCACGGTCCCGTAGGCTCGGAGGTTCCTGCACGGTCATCAAGCACCCTCTCCGCACCCGGCGTACGCCGCCCCATCTGCCACGCAAACGCAGGACATGCCAGCGACGGACCGCAGGGCTTCCCCCCAGAACGCGGGCGGCGCCGTGATGGACGGGCCGCGGCACCTGTTCTGGAACTCCATCAGCTCGCGGCCCCTGCGGATCGAGCAGGCGAAGGCCGACTGACGCGCCGGGCGCTTCCCCCGCCGTACCCGGCGGCGAAAAGGAGTTCATTCCACTGCCATACCCCCGACGCTTGGGGCCGCCCAGGCCGAGATGGCCGTCCCCGGAGCGGGAACCGAGCTATCCCAAGCCGTCAAACCACCCCATCCCCGCCAGCCCGCCAGCGCCCATGGAGTAGCCGCCTTCCCCCTCTCCCCCCGGGAGAGGGTCGGGGTGAGGGGGTCTTGGCTGCGAAGCCGAGCGCCGTCGGTGCGGTCGGCACGATATCCCGTATCCTCAAGGACAGTGCCCACCCGCCCCTTCACCCCAACCCTCTCCCGAAGGCAGAAGCCCTGGCGCACCAACGCCGCTGCCCCTATGCAGCCCCCCATGAGCCCAGACGCAAGCACAGGCTGGACGGACATCGCAGCGGGCGGCTGGGTGTCCCGCCTGCCCGCATCCTGGCGCCCCTATGCCGTATTGGCCCGGCTGGACCGCCCCATCGGGTCCTGGCTGCTGTTCCTGCCGGGCCTATGGAGCATCCTGCTAGCCCGTCCCGCCCCAGCCGAAGCCGTCCGCTTGATCCTGCTGTTCGGCCTGGGCGCCGTCGTGATGCGCGGCGCCGGCTGCGTCGTCAACGACATGTGGGACCGCGACATGGACCGCCTCGTGACCCGCACCGCCGCCCGCCCGCTGGCCAGCGGCGCCCTACGGATGCGGCAGGCGGCGGCATTCCTGCTGGCGCTGCTGCTGACGGGATTGCTGATCCTGCTGCAACTGAACGGGCTGGCCCAGGCCCTGGGCGTGCTGTCCCTCGTGTTGGTAGCACTCTATCCCCTGGCCAAACGAGTAACCTGGTGGCCGCAGGCCGCGCTGGGCGTGACCTTCGGCTGGGGCGCCCCGATGGGCTACGCCGCCGCCTCCGGCCACCTGGACGCGGCAGCGCTGGCACTACAAGCCGCGGCATTCGCTTGGATACTTGGCTACGACACCATCTACGCCCATCAGGACCGCGAGGACGACGCGCTGATCGGCGTCCGCAGCACCGCCCGGCTGTTCGCGGCCAACACCCGGCCGTTCCTCGTGGCGTGCTACGGCGCGGCCTTGGCGCTGCTGGCCCTGTCCGGCTGGCTCGCCGGGTTGTCCATCATGTTCTACCCCGCCCTGCTGCTGCCGGCGGCGCTGCTGGCCCACCAGGTCCGCACCCTGGACGTGGACGATCCCGCCCGCTGCCTGCGCCTGTTCCATCTGAACCGCGAGGCCGGCCTGGCCATCGCCGCCGCGATCCTGTTGGGCCAGCTTTGAGCGCCAGCTTCATCCACGCCCACACCGCCCCGGCCCGCACGCCCTTGGTCCCCGAGATCACCCTGCATCTCGCCACCGAGATCACCCCGATCTGGCAGGCCAGCGAAGCCTGGCTGCAGCAGACGGGGAT
>CAXTDP010000837.1:2297-2717 GCA_964242295.1 uncultured Acetobacteraceae bacterium
GCCTTCGCCTGGCCCGGCAGCCAGGCCCTCGCCCGCCACATCCTGGACACCCCCGGGCTGGTCCGCGGCCGCCGGGTGCTGGACTTCGCCGCCGGCTGCGGCATCGCCGCCATCGCCTGCGCCCTGTCCGGCGCCGCATCCGTGCAGGCCGCCGAGATAGACCCGCTGGCCGCCATCGCCATCGCCCTGAACGCCGCGTCCAACGGCGCCGACGTGCAGGTCCTGGCCGAGGACCTGGTCGGCCAGCCCGCCCGCTGGGACCTGATCCTGTGCGGCGATGTCTGCTACGAGGCGCCGATGACCCGGCACATCCTCCCCTGGCTGCGCCAAATGGCCGGCGAGTGCGAGGTCTGGGTCGCCGACCCCGGGCGCGCCTACCTGCCGGCGGACGGCCTGGACCCGCTGGCCGAGTATGCCGTC
>CAXTDP010000838.1:0-2709 GCA_964242295.1 uncultured Acetobacteraceae bacterium
GCCGATCAGCGCCGTCAGCATCACCGGCAGCACCAGGGCATGGTCGCCCGTCATCTCCGTCACGATGACGAAGGCGGTGATCGGCGCCTGCACCACCCCGGCGAAGTAGCCGGCCATTCCCAGCACGATCAGCGCCTGCACCGGCGCGCCTGGCAGCATCGCCGCCAGGTTGCCTCCCAGCCCCGCGCCGACGGCAAGTGAGGGCGCAAAGATGCCGCCTGGGATGCCGCTGGCGGACGAGGCCAGCGTCGCCAGCAGCTTCAGCACGCCGAACGCCGGCTGGGCCGCGTCGCCTGTCATCATGCCCCGTGCCTCGTCATAGCCAGTCCCGAACGTCGAGCCACCCGAAGCCAGCCCACAGCCAGCGGCGACCAGCCCGCATAGCGCCGCAAACGCCACCGGCCAGCGGCGGATCGCCTGCCCCGGCCAGCCCGGCACTCCGCCGGCAACCCAGACCAGGGCACGGCTGAACCCGCCCCCGAGCAGGCCGCCGGCGACGCCCAATGCCGGGACGGCCACCCATCCTTCCAACTGATGCAGGGATGCCTGGGTCGTGCCGAAGTAGGTGTAGTCGCCCTGCAGCGCCAGCGACGTCAGCCCGGCCGCAATCACCGCACCGAGGATGATGCCGCTTGTCCGTGCCTCGAACGACCTGCTCATTTCCTCGATGCCGAAAACGATGCCGGCCAGCGGGGTGTTGAACGCGGCCGCCACCCCGGCCGAGGCGCCGGCCAAGATCAGGCCGGGCTGGCGGCGTGGGGACAGGCGTCCGATGGCGAACATGATGGACGCGCCGACCTGGACGGTCGGACCCTCCCGCCCAATGGACGCGCCGCACAGGAGGCCGAGCAGCAGCAAGCCGATCTTGCCGATGGCCGTTTGCAGCGAAACCAGACGCCAGCGCGCCACCGTGCCACGCAGGTGCCGGGCGGCGATGGCCTGGGGAATGCCGCTGCCGCCCGCTGCCGGCACGAAGCGCCGGGTCAGCCAGCATGACAGGGCGAAGCCTGCGGGGGTCAGCAGGAGCGGCAACAGGGGAAAACGTGCATCCGCGATGCGGAACGCGTGTCCAGCCAAGTCGGCCAGATAAGCCAAGGCCACTGCAATGGCCCCGACGGCGATGCCGCCAAGTACGAAGATCGCGTGCCGCCGGGACCGCCACAGATGCAGGCGGACACGGCGGCGGCGTTGCAGGGTCTGCGCGGGTGGAAGGACAATCGTCATGCTGCGGCGCAAACGCGCCGTCCTGGATGCAGGTTCGGCGGCCATCCAAATGGCCGGTGGCGGCGATCATGCGTGCGGCACAGCGCAACACGCCCGCAATGCGCTGCCGGCTGCGCTAGGGATCGGAGAACCGCGTGAACTGCCAGCTTTTTCAGCACGGCAGCATAAGCAGGTCTGGTTCAGCCCTGCCACGTTATAGGCTGGACCCGGAGATCATCGCGTGTTGATCAAAGCCGGTAGATAGACTTCATTGCGCTACACGACTTTCAAGATTCTATGGTAGAAAACCTCTGCATCCGTCTGCTATCGTACACTAATGAGTCCGGTTCAGATTAGAGACTGCATGGCGTTGCTAGGTTGGACCGCCTCGACCTTGGCGGACCAGCTTGGATGCGGGCGTCCCGTCGTCGTGCAGTGGATCAACGGTACATCAGCCCACGGGATTCCGCCGGCCATTGCCGACTGGATCATACGACGTACCGACGCGGCCATTGCCTTGCCGGCACCTACCGGCTGGCGGACACGGACAGGACGGCTATCGTATGATCACGGACGCGCCGCCGCGGATTGAGGCTCGATGACGAGGGCCAGGCTGGCCACAAGGCCAGTGCCGCACGTTCGGCAGATAGACCCCGCCGTTGAGATGTGGTGGGCCCCGTGGGACTCGAACCCACGACCACAAGATTAAAAGTCCCGTGCTCTACCAACTGAGCTACAGGCCCGATGCCGCCACCGCGTCCTTTTCAGGCGCATAGCCACGGGCTGCGTGGTAACGGGACGCTCGGGCGATAGCAACAGTGCTGCCGTCCAGCCGCTTGCCACACGTCCGAGCTTGCCCACCCGCGTGTCCCTTCCTAGCGTTGCCTCGCAGCAGGAGTGACAGCAGTGGTCGCGCGGCAGATGCATCTCGTCGCCTATCTCAAGACCGGGCCGACCGCGCTGCATGTCGGCGGGTGGCGGCATCCGGACGCGACGCTCGACGACATCCTCGATCCCGAGCGGTATGCGTCCATCGCCCGGCTGCTGGAACAGGCCTGCTTCGACGGGTGTTTCTTCGCCGACCTGTTCGGCCTGTATGACGTGCACGGCGGCAGCTTCGACGCCTATGTCCGGCGCGGCGGGCAGATCAGCTTTCTCGATCCGACCGTCGTGCTGCCGGTCATGGCGGCGGCGACGCGCCACCTTGGGCTGGGCGCCACGCTGTCGACCACGTTCCATACCGCCTATCACCTCGCGCGCTGGCTCGGGTCGCTGGATGTGATGAGCAAGGGGCGGGTGGCCTGGAATGTCGTGACCTCGGCGACCGACCTGGAGGCGCAGAACGCCGGCATGACCGAATTGCCGCCGCGGGAGGAACGATACGACCGGGCCGACGAGGTGCTCGAGGCCTGCTTCAAGCTGTGGGACGGCTGGGACGCCGACGCCTTCGTGCTGGACAAGGCGGCCGGGGTGCTCGCCGACCCGGCGAAGGGCCGGTATGCCAAC
>CAXTDP010000839.1:0-2705 GCA_964242295.1 uncultured Acetobacteraceae bacterium
GGCCGCCGCACCGAGATTTCCGTGCACTACAAGCCTGCGCCGTATCGCATGTTCCGCGGCACGTCGGTCGAGCAGACCACCGCGAACGTGGTGCGGCTGATGATTGATCCGACGCAGGGGATCGAAAGCCAGTTCGACGCCAAGGTGCCGGGTCCGGTGATGAAGCTCGGCCGGGTCGCGAGCTCGATGCGCTACTCGACGTTCTTCAAGGAGCAGCCGAACGTCGGCTACGAGACGCTGCTGTATGACTGCATGATGGGCGACGCGACGCTGTTCCAGCGCGCCGACAACGTGGAGGCGGGCTGGCGCGCGGTCGAGCCGCTGCTCGAATCCTGGGGGCGCGGGGAAGGCGAGGTGGAGCAATATGCGGCGGGCAGCCAAGGCCCCGCGGGCGCGGACCAACTGCTGGCCCGCGATGGCCGCCAGTGGCTCAAGCTGGAGGAGTAGGGCGGACCCGGCAGGCGAACGGGCGGTGCCGGCCTAGTCCGGCATCTGCGTTCACTTCGGTGCCATGAACGGTATCGCGTTGTCCGTCGTGCTTGGCCTGCCACCGTTTTGGCAAGAACCCGGACCCATCAAGCTGCACGGTTCGTTGCGGTCCCACCTGCTCCTAAAAAGCTGACCTGAGCGGTTTGGCGGCGCCGTTGCGCCCAATGCAGTCCCGATGGTGCAGATGCGGTCACGTCGCCTTCCCGCCCCTCGCTGCCTGCCGCAGGCCCGTGGCGCCCGTGTCCATCAGCCGCGCGCCGCGCGCGTAGAACAGCCAGGCCGACACCCATTGCACATAAACCAGCACGCGGTTGCGCAGTCCCACAAGCAGCAGCAGGTGGACGCAGCTCCAAAGCAGCCAAGCCGGAAAGCCCGTGAGCTTCATGTGCGGCAAGCTGGCAACCGCGGCCGAGCGGCCGACGATGGCCAGGCTGCCCTGGTCCTTGTAGTGGAACGGTCCCGGGCTTGCGGTGCCGGCAACGCGCGCGGCGATCAGCCGCCCGACGTAGCGGCCTTGCTGCTTGGCCACCGGGGCCACGCCGGGCAGCGGATGGCCGCCGTCACCGTCGAAGCTGGCCACGTCGCCGATGGCGAACACCTCCGGATGGCCTTCGATCGAGCAGTCCGGACCCACCTGCACTGCGCCGTGCTTGCCCGCCGGGGCGCCGAGCCACTTCGCCACGGGCGTTGCCGCCACGCCCGCGCACCAGAACACGTTGGCGCAGGCGATGCGCTCGCCGCCGGCCACGACGCCGTCGGCATCCAGGCGTTCGACTTGCACGCCGGTGCGCACCTCGACCCCAAGCCGCTCCAGCCGCGTGCGCGCATAGCCGCGCAGCCGGTCCGGGAAGCCGGCCAGCACGTCGGGCCCGCCCTCGAACAGCACCACCCGCGCCTGATCCGGACGGATGCGGCGGAAGTCCCGCGCCAGGCTGTAGCGCGCCATCTCGCGGATCGAGCCGGCCAGCTCCACCCCGCTGGCACCGCCCCCGACCACCACGAACGTCAGCAGGCGCTGGATCTCCGCCGGGTCGGTGCGGCTCTCGGCCCACTCGAACGCGCCGAGCAGCCGCTGCCGCAGCGTTTCGGCGTCCCGCAGGCTTTTGAGCCCGGTCGAATGCTCGGCCCATTCGGCGTGCCCGAACCAGGTCGAGGCGGCGCCGGTCGCGAGCACGAGGTAGTCGTAAGCGATCTGGCCGACACCCGGCACGGACACGGTGCGCGCTGCCTGATCCACCCCGTCCACCTCGCCAAGGAGCACCTCGACGTTTGGATACCGGGCAAAGATGGAGCGGATCGGCGCGGCGATGTCGGACGGCGCCAGCGCGGCCGTCGCCACCTGGTAGAGCAGCGGCTGGAACAGATGGTGGTTGTTGCGGTCTATCAGCACGACGTCAACCGCGGCCCGGGTCAAGGCATGCACGGCGTTCAGGCCGCCGAACCCGGCGCCGACCACCACCACCCGGGGACGGATGCTCGTCATGGCAGCACGCTCCCGGACCTTCCTGCGAAACACAGGCACACAGACCCGCTTGTTGATGCAAGCGGTGTTGTCCTGAAAATTTGAGATCTTGCCTTGGTCATGCGATGAAATCCATCGTCAACGCGCAAATTCGAATCAAGAACAATCAGACATCGCTTGAAAACAACCTCACCTCTGGCTGGCCTTTGGCAGTTATCGTTCGGCTGCCCATCAACGATCCCAGCAAGTTGCGGCAATTCGCTTTTGCGTGCGAATGACAAAATTGTTCGCTGGCTTGGCAGCGGCCGAGGGTCGCGCCAGAGTGGCCGTCCCGGTCTGGCGGCCCATCGCAGGGGGCGCAGCAGACTTGGACCCCCGTGCCAATCTGCACGCCGCCCGTTCCTGCCGGGGTCGCCGCATGCAGCCGCAGGTCCGGCCCAGCGGCGCCGATTCGACATCCGGGACGTTCACGATGCCGGGCGCAGGGCCATCTCACCTTGCACGGCGGGAATACCGAGGCTTGAACATGGCTGCTCGGACATGAGAAGGAGTGCCGACGTTCACGAGACGCCCAAACCTGTGGGGGGTCGGCTTCTGTCCATCATGAGGCATCGCATGCTGACTTTGCTGGCCTGGCGCGCGCGCGCATGAAGCGCCGCGTCGTTTACGCCTCCGGCCTGGCCATTGCCGCCGTGCTCGCTGCGGCCGTCGCGCTGGCGTGGCGCCCGGCCATCGCCGGCATGGATCGAGAAGG
>CAXTDP010000840.1:0-2702 GCA_964242295.1 uncultured Acetobacteraceae bacterium
GTGTCGAAGAAGCCGGGCACGATCACGCTGACCGCGACGCCGCGCGGCGACAGCAGTGCCCGCAACCCCTCGCCATAGGCGCGCACCCCGGCCTTGCTGGCGCTGTAGGCCGGGCTGTATGGCAGCCCGCGAAGCCCGGCGACGGAGGATACCACGGCCACATGCCCGGCGCCCCGCGCCAGCAGCCGCGGCAGCAACGGCTCGACCGTGTGCATCGCGCCTAGAAGGTTGGTGCGGACCTGCATTGCAGCCAGCGCCACACCCTCCGGCGTGCCGTCCGGCAGTGTGCCGGCGGACACCCCGGCGCAGGCCAGCACCAGCCCAACCGGCCCGGCATCGTCCGCCCGGTGCAGCCAAGCGGCGACGCCCTCCGCATCCGTCACGTCCACCTGGTCCGCGTGAACGGCGGCTCCCGCCGCCCGGCACCGCTCAGCGACGGCCTGCAACCGCACCGCGTCCCGCCCGGCCAGCCAGAGCGTCGCACCCGGGCCTGCGTAGCTTTCTGCCAAACCCGCTCCTAATCCGCTCGATGCACCTGTGATGGCGACCGAGCGCGTCCCGTCCGTCATCCCTTCGCAGCGGCCAACATCGGATCGGAGTCGCGCGTCTGCAGGGCGGCGCCGGCCATAACCGACCGCATGCCGGGCCGGGCCGCAGCCTCCAGCCGCACCACGGCGCCATCCACCAGCATCCGCAACCCCGCGTCCGAGAAGAAGCCGCCGCGGATCATGCAGCGGTGCACGAGGACTCGGCGCAGTGCGTCGAACACCGACGGATCCGGCGGGACGGGGTTGGTCCAGAAGGCGTCCAGCCCGTCCTGATGGGTAACGCCAGGGATGTCATAAACCGCCCGGCCCAGGCTGATCGTCGGGATGCCGCGAGCCGCCGACAGGGTGCCGGTGGTGCTGTTGACGGTCACGACGCCGCGGGCCGCCCGCACCAGCAGGTCTATGTTGCCGTCCTCCAGGAACATCACCCGGTCCTGCACGCCCAGCCCGGCCGCGATGCCGAGCGTCACTGCCCGCCAGTCGCGCAACCCGTTATCCAGCGGGTGTCCCTTCACGATCAGGTCCAGCCCCGCCGGGGCATGGCGGGCGAACGAGGTTAGCACGTCGGTGATCGCCGCCTCTATCCCTGGGAACGGCGAGTGCATCCTGATCTGGTAGTCGCAATCCAGCTGCAGCGGGAACACCATGAACGGGCGGCCAGTGCGCTCCAGCCGGGCGCGCACGGCGTTGCTCCGGCGCGCGGCGGCCTTCTTGCCGGACAGCCGGCGCAGCCAGCCCGCATACTCCACCATCGGATGCCAGGGGCGATGGCTTTGGTAGCCCGGGAACAGCGGACGCAGTGCCATCGCTGTCAGGTTATAGGCCAAGTCCTCCCGCGCCCGCCGGGCAAAGCTGGTCGGCACGCCGCTCACGTCCGGGTCGGCCAGGGGTGGCAGGGTGCGCGCGGCGTCCAAGTAGTATTGCGGGTCGCGCGGCAGGGTGGACAGGCCATTGACCCCGCCGACCTCAAGCGTCACCCAGTCCGGGCGCATGTAGCCTTCCTCGAACACATGCACCTGCACGTGCCGCCGGGCGGCGATGGCGCGGGCGGCACCGTGCAGCGGCCGGCAGTCGCCGAACAGCACGATGTCCGTGATGGCGCGGCGGTTCAGCAACTCCTCAAGGTAGTCGGGCCAGCCCTGCTCGCCACCGCGGTAGTTGACGGCGCCGGACCGGCGCCAGAACAGCCAGTCGCCCCCGTGGAAGTTGACGCGGTGAACGCCATGCCCCCGCGTCGTCAAGGCGTCGCCAAGGTGCCGGAAGAATGGGCCGGCCAGGCCTTGCAGGAACAGGAACTGTCGCGGGGCAGCTTGAATCATCGCTTGGTCCTTCCGGCCGCAGTTCCCGCGGCAGCAATCCTCGACGTCCATCTCGCAACCAGGCCTTGTGCACGTCGCAGCCGCACCAGCGGACCGGCACGCCACAGCGCGGGGTCGGACAGGCGATCCAGCAGCACCTCTGCCGGGCAGGGCATCCCGGTCACAGGGTCCAGGTAGCGCGGATATAGGAGCAGAACGCCCGCCGCTAGTTCTGGTAGTGTTAACCGCCGCGTGCGCCGCAGCATAGGTGCCATATCCCGCGTCAGTCCCCATCCGGAATAGAACGGCTGTCCCCAGCAGGTGACACTCCGGCCGCGCAGCAGGGCCTCGAACCCTGTGAGCGACGTCAGGGTGTGGACCTCCTGCACGGCCGCAAGCAGCTCTGCCATCGGCACCCCGCGGACGAGGCCGTTTGCGATTTCAAGCACTTCTGCATCGGGGATGGCACCCTGGCGGTGCCCGGCGTCCACGTCGGGATGCGGTTTGTAAAGGATATGCGCGTCAGGTGCCGCGGTGCGCACGGCCTGCAACAGCGCCAGATTGGACTGGATCGCGCCACCGCCCAGCCGCACCGAAAGGTCGTCGGCCACCTGGCCCGGCACTAGCACCACCCGGCGCCCAGCCGGCAACTGCGGCAGCGGCGCCGCACCTATATTATATTTTGTAACACCGGCATGAACCAGCCGCTGGACCAGGTTTGCAGCGCGCTCCAGCAACGCCGGGTCGAAGGCGGCGTCGGCTAGGATGGCTTCCAGGTCGCTCGGCCGGCTGGGGTCGTAGTAGATGCCGGCGCCGTCCACGATGATGCTGCACGGCGGCAGGAAGTCGCTGCCCA
>CAXTDP010000841.1:0-2698 GCA_964242295.1 uncultured Acetobacteraceae bacterium
CGCCCTCCAGCGGGATGATCTTGTCGCGGATGAAGGCGCGGGTGCGGTCCTGCAGGTCGGATAGCTCGGGCGGGATGGAGAAGTCCATGTCATCGGCCTCGTTTGGGATGAGCTGTGTCGCGGAGACATGTGGGCGTGCGGGTCGTGCCTGTAACACCTGTCCCGCCCGAACCTCCTGTGCGAACTTCAGCAGCCCCGCTACCCGCTTGTCGAACCCGGCGGCGGGCGGCGCAGCACGTGGGGGCTTCCGTCCACGTGGACGAGGGTATTAATGTTGGCGAGGGTCCCGGAAGGCGGCGGGTCCGGCGTCCAGGTCATGCCGTGGGCGGCCAAATGGCGGGCGACGGCGTTCAAGTTAGGCTCGGTCATGCCGTGCACGATGCCGGACTGCCCCGGTGCCGTCCAGACACAGACAGCGCGGTTAAGACACACCAGACGCCGCGGGCGCGGCATCGTAGCTGGGGAAGCGGGCTTTCAGCCGCTCCACCGTCAGGCGCCACTTGGGTGTAGTTGGGCGGCAGACCGTGTTCTGGTTACAGAATAGGCCAAACTCGTTCACAGCCTTGTCGAGCGGCACCGTGTCGAGCCAAGCAATAGGCACAAACCACTCGCACCGGTCCGTGTCGTCCGCGAGGCTTGCGAAGTAGTGGCCGCCCTTGGCTACATCCAGCACCGGCCGATCCCCCTGGGGCGTGGCGTGGCCACGCGGAAGGCTTGCGCGGGTTTGGCCGGCCCTGTTACCCGTCCAACGCCGACGAAGCCGTGGCGCGGGGATTTCACCCATACGCGGTCTCCAGCGCCTAACGAGCGGAGGGTGTTGGAGTACCAGGTGCCGCCGCCCGCGCTGATAAATCCGAACTGCCGCGCATCGTCCCAAGACCGTTCTTCTGCGGCGCCGAAGCAGGCGTAGCATTCGCCATTCCACGGTTCCTTCGCCACACCGAGCGCCACGGCGGGCTCCGGCATGGCCTGTGCTGCGGGGTCCAGCAGCCAGGCGCGACTAAGGAATTGTCCTCCGGCATGGGCGAACACCTGAAAGCACAGCACGTTGATGGCAATTCCGCGGGCGTTGAGGTAGGCGACGATGCGCTCCGAGTCCGAGTCCAACGCGGCGGCTACGATGACAACCTGATGGCTCGCGTTCAGTGCATCCTCGTCCAGCGGCTGGCCGAACCGGGCACGAAAGTCCTCGGGCAAGCTGCGGCCCGGGGCAAAACGGGCGTAGATGGCCGTGATGTCCTCTGGCTGTAGCGTTTCGACTCAAGAAGCGTAGTCCAGCGCCTGGGCAACCACATCCCGTGGAGTGCGGTCGCGTTTCACCTCGATCAGCACCAGGCTGCCGTCAGGGGCGATAGCGAGTAGGTCCAGACGCCCGCCATAGGCGGTCCACACCTGCTGTCCAATCAGCATCCACGCGTCGGACACCATTTCCGGCGCGGCGACGATCATGGCCTCCAGCGCCGCCTCGCTGGGCAGGGTGGCCGGGGCGAGCGGCGCGGGGACGGGGCCAACGGTCCAGATAGCGTGTTGCAAAGTCATGCCACGCACGTTGCCGGGCCGCCTTCCTTTCGTCCACCCGCCGCCCTAGCTTCCCCGGCAAAGCATTGGGAGCGCCCGCCATGACCGAAGCCTACATCTGCGATTACGTCCGCACTCCCATCGGACGCTACGCCGGCGCACTCAAGGACGTGCGGGCGGACGACCTGGCCGCCCACCCCCTGCGGACCCTGCGCGAGCGCAACGCCGGCGTGGACTGGGACATGCTGGACGACTGCATCCTGGGCTGCGCCAACCAGGCGGGGGAGGACAACCGCAACGTCGCCCGCATGGCGCTGCTGCTGGCCGGCCTGCCCACGAGCGTGCCCGGCGCCACCATCAACCGCCTGTGCGGCAGCGGCCTGGATGCCGTAGGCACCGCCGCCCGAGCCATACGCGCCGGCGAAGCCGACCTGATGCTCGCCGGCGGCGTCGAGAGCATGACCCGCGCCCCCTTCGTAATGGCCAAGGCCACCGAAGCCTTCGCCCGCCAGGCGGACGTCTATGACACCACCATCGGCTGGCGCTTCGTGAACTCCCTGATGCGGACGATGCACGGCACCGACTCCATGCCGGAAACGGCGGAGAACGTGGCGGAGCAATACCAGGTCTCCCGAACCGACCAAGACGCCTTCGCCCTGCGGAGCCAGCAGAAAGCAGCCGCATCCCACGCGTTTTTTGCCCAGGAAATTGCCCCCGTCACCATCAAGGGCCGCAAGGGCGATGCCGTGGTGGACCGTGACGAGCATCCCCGCGAAACCACCATGGAGGCGCTGGCGAAGCTGAAGACCCCGTTCCGCAACCCCGGCACCGTCACTGCCGGCAACGCATCTGGCGTGAACGACGGCGCTGCCGCCCTGCTGATCGCCAGCGAGGACGCGGCCCGGCGCCACGGCCTGACGCCTCGCGCCCGCGTCGTCGCCATGGCGACCGCAGGGGTCGAGCCGCGGGTCATGGGCATCGGACCCGTGCCCGCCGTGCAGAAGCTGCTGGCCCGCACCGGCCTGGACCTGAGCGACGTGGACATCATCGAGCTGAACGAGGCCTTCGCCGCCCAGGGCCTGGCGGTGCTGCGGCAGTTGGGCGTGGGCGACGACGACCCCCGGGTGAACCCGCATGGCGGCGCCATCGCGCTCGGCCATCCGCTCGGCGCCAGCGGCGC
>CAXTDP010000842.1:0-2698 GCA_964242295.1 uncultured Acetobacteraceae bacterium
CATCATCCCCGTTGCCTTCCACGCGCAGCGCCCATGCTCCGCATGGGTCCAGGGGCGCAGTTATCGCGGGTTTCGCGGGGGATTGCCACCCGAGCCGTGGGAGGCCTGGTTTGGCGGGGTGTTGGGGAGGTGGGGCGGGGTGGTCCTTTTCCCTGCGGGAGAGGGTTGGGGTTAGGGGGTGGGCATGGACGGATGTCGGCCAGGAGAGGGTGCGTCCTGGCGGCTAGGGTTAGGCTCCGCTCCGCAGCCAAGACCCCGTCACCCCGGCCCTCTCCCGGAGGGAGAGGGGGAAGGAGGCGGTCTCCTATTACTCGGCGGCCTGCTTCAGCCCGGCGGTTCGGGTTGGGGTACGCATGGTTACCAACTCCTCGGCGCTGGTGGGGTGGATGCCGATGGTGCGGTCGAAGTCCTGCTTGGTGGCGCCGGCGACGAGGGCCACGCCGATGCCCTGCATCATCTCCGGCGCGTCATCGCCCAGGATGTGTACGCCCAGGACGCGCTGGGTCGGCTGGTCCACGATCATCTTCATGAAGGTCTTGCCGGCGCGGCCGGACATGACGTGGCGCATCGGGCGGAAATGGGCGGTGTAGATGTCCACCGGGCCACGCTCGGCGGCCTGCTCCTCAGTCAGGCCCACGGTGGCCAGGGGCGGGGCGCTGAACACGGCGGTGGCGACGGGGTCCAACGCCCAGGTGCGGGGGCGGCCGGGGCCGAACAGGCGGTCGGCGAGGTGGTGGCCCTCGGCGATGGCGACGGGGGTCAGGTTCAGCTTGTTGCTGACGTCGCCGATGGCGAAGATGTGGGGCTGGCTGGTGGCGTTCTCGGCGTCCACGGTCACGGCGCCCTTGGCGTCGAGGGCGACGCCGGCGTGTTCCAATCCCAGGCCGGCGGTCTTGGGCGCGCGGCCGACGGCGAAGAACACCAGGTCGGCCTCGACCACGTGGCCGTTGGTGAGGGTGACGCGCCGGGCGCCGCCGCCGGCATCCTCGATTTTGTGGACGGTCTGGCTGGGGTGCAGGCGCACGCCCTGCTCGGTGACGGCGGTCGCCAGGGCTTCGCGCAGCTCGCCATCGAAGCCGCGCAGGGGCAGCGGCTGGCGGAAGGCCACGTCCACCTGGGCGCCGAGACCGTGGAAGATGCCGGCGAACTCCATGCCGATATAGCCGCCGCCGACCATCAGCACCCGGCGCGGCATGGCCGGCAGGTGGAACGCCTGGTCCGAGGTGATGCCCAGCTCCATGCCCTCGATGCGCGGCTCGATGCTGGGGTAGCCGCCGACGGCGATCACGATGCGCTCCGCGGTGACAGTCTTGCCGCCGACGTCCAGGGTATGCGGGCCGGTGAACACGGCGCGGGCATGGTGCAGCTCGACGCCGGAGCCTTCCAGCATGCGGACGTAGATGCCGTTCAGGCGCAGGATCTCGGCGTCCTTCTTGGCGATGAAGGCGGGCCAGTCGTGCAGCATGCGGCCGCTGTCGCCTCGCGCGGGGTGCCAGCCGAAGCCGGCGGCGTCCGTGGCGTGCCGGGCATACTCGCTGGCCTGGACCATGATCTTCTTGGGCACGCAGCCGACGTTGACGCAGGTGCCGCCCCAGTGCGCGGCCTCGGCGATGCCGACCCGGGCGCCGTGGCCGGCGGCGATGCGGGCGCAGCGCACTCCGCCGGAGCCGCCGCCGATGACGAACAGGTCGTAGTCATATGCCTTGGAAGCCATTGCAGCGCCGTCCCTGATTGATTCCATCCGGCTGTGACATGGGTGGGGTGCGCCCCCTGTCCTACCCCAGCATGGTCGTCATGCTATGGCCTGGAGTATGGCGGACACCAGCCCCGACCCCCGCGCCCCGTCAGCGCGCGCCGAGACTTTGGCAGGCATCGCCTTGATGCTGGGCGCCGCTGCGACGTTCGCGGCGCTGGACACCACGGGCAAGTGGCTGAACCAGACCGGCGATCCCGTGGGGACGGCGGCGGTTCGCTATGTTCTCAGCTTCGTGCTGGTTGGGCTGTTCATCAATCCCTGGGGCCGCGCCGGGCTGCCGCGTAGCCGCAGCCCGGTGCTGCAGGTAACGCGGGCGGGGTTCCTGATCATCGCCACCGTGACCTCCATGTTCGCCTACCGGGCGCTGCCGATGACGCAGGCGGCGGCGATCACTTTTGTCGCGCCGTTGATCGTGGCGGTGATCGCCGGGCCGCTGCTGGGGGAGTGGATCGGCCGGCGCGGGGCGGTGGCGGTGCTGGCCGGGTTCGGCGGCGTGCTGGTCATCACCCGGCCGGGGGCCGGGATGCAGTTGGCGAGCGTGCTGGCGCTGGGGACGGCGGCTTCGAACGCGCTGTATGTCGTGGCGACCCGGTTCCTGGCGGGGCGGGACAGCACTCGGACGACGCTGTTCTATACCGGCATGGTGGGCGCCGCGGTGGCGTTGCCGGTGCTGCCGTTCACTTGGCGGCCGCCGGGGACGGTGCTGGGGTGGGGGGTGACACTGGCGATGGGCACGCTGGCTTCGCTCGGGCACTGGCTGCTGATCTTGGCGCACCGGCGGGCGGCGGCGTCGCTGCTGTCGCCGTTCGGCTATGCGCAACTGCTGTGGGCGGCGGTGCTGGGTGGGGTGGTGTTCGGGGAGGTGCCGGACCGTTGGACGGTGATCGGCGGGATGGTGGTGATTGCGGCGGGGCTTTACTTACTGTCGTTGCAGCGGCGGGG
>CAXTDP010000843.1:0-2687 GCA_964242295.1 uncultured Acetobacteraceae bacterium
GTTTCCTCATGCGGCAGCAGCAGCCGGCGGCCGGAGGGCAGGGCGATCCCGCTCGCATCCTCCCGCGCCACCCGCCACGCCCGATACAGCGCCAGCACCGCCCGCCCCGCGGCGGGGCTGGTCGCGGCCAGGCCCTCGATCTCCCCATCCGGCACCGTCTGGTCCAGCGCCGGGTCGGCGAACACCTCTCGGAGTCCCGCCTCCAACTGGCGCTCCTGGCTGCCGGACAGCGCCGCTAAGTCCACCCGCAGCGCCTCGGTCATCTTGATAAGCAGGCTGGCAGTCACCGCCCGCTGCTCGTGCTCGATCAGGTTCAGGTAGCTGGCGCTGATGCCGAGCCGTACGGCCAGCGCCTGTTGGGTCAGCGATTGCTCCTGCCGCAGGCGGCGGACGGTGCGGCCGATCAGGGGTGCAGCCATTTACAACCTTTACGGATTTACATGATGTTTGAACAATCCAACAACTAGATTGCCGCGTGATTGGTGTTTTCCCCCTTTCTCTTCGCAGGTGCAATGTCAATGTTTGACGGGTCAGACCAGACGAACAGGGGATACCGACCATGCGCAACCAGCCCACCCACCAGCCCGACGGCATGTCATCCGGCGGCCAGCCCGAGCGCTTCCAGGGCATCCGCCGCGACTACACCGACGCCGACGTGGCCCGGCTGTCCGGCAGCTTCCGCATCCGCCACACCCTGGCCGAGATGGGCGCCCAGCGCCTGTGGCACCTGCTGCAGACCGAGCCCTACGTGAACACCCTCGGCGCCCTGACCGGCAACCAGGCGATGCAGCAGGTCCGCGCCGGGCTGAATGCGATCTACCTGTCGGGCTGGCAGGTGGCGGCCGACGCCAACTCGTCGCTGGAGATGTATCCGGACCAGTCGCTGTATGCGGTGAACTCGGTGCCCCAGGTGGTGAAGCGCATCAACAATGCCCTGCGCCGCTGCGACCAAATCACGCAGATGGAGGGCGACCACAGCATCCATTGGATGGCGCCGATCATCGCCGACGCCGAGGCCGGGTTCGGCGGCGCCCTGAACGCCTTCGAGCTGATGCGCGCCATGATCGAGGCCGGCGCCGCCGGCGTCCATTTCGAGGACCAGTTGGCGTCGGAGAAGAAGTGCGGCCACCTCGGCGGCAAGGTGCTGATCCCGATCAGCCAGCACATCCGCACCCTGAACGCCGCCCGCCTGGCCGCCGATGTGGAGGGCGTCAGCACCGTCCTGCTGTGCCGCACCGACGCACACAGCGCGCAACTGCTGACCGCTGACGTGGACGAGCGCGACCGCCCGTTCCTGACCGGCGAGCGCACCAGCGAGGGCTTCCACCGCATCAAGTCCGGCGTCGGCGTGGACTACGCCATCGCCCGCGGCCTGGCCTTTGCGCCCTATGCCGATCTGCTGTGGTGGGAAACCAGCGAGCCGAACCTGGAGGAGGCGCAGCGCTTCGCCGACGCGATCCACGCGCAGTTCCCGGGCAAGATGCTGGCCTACAACTGCTCGCCGTCGTTCAACTGGCAGAAGAAGCTGTCGCCGGAGGACATCGCCTCCTTCCAGCAGCGGATCGGCGCAATGGGCTACAAGTTCCAGTTCGTGACCCTGGCCGGGTTCCACAGCCTGAACCTGTCCATGTTCAAGCTGGCCCGCGGCTACAAGGAGCGCGGCATGGCGGCCTACTCGGAGCTGCAGCAGGCGGAGTTCGCCAGCGAGGCCGAGGGCTACACCGCGACCCGGCACCAGCGCGAGGTCGGCACCGGCTGGTTCGACGCCGTGGCAGTGGCGGCGTCCGGCGGGCGCAGCAGCACGACGGCGATGGCCGGAAGCACCGAAACCGAGCAGTTCCACGATGAGGGTCACGTCGCGCCGATGGTGCCGCAATTGGAGCAGCAGCCGGCGGCGCAGATGCTCCCCGTGCCGCAGCCGCGGGAGGAGCACCACGGTTACGACGACGGCCTGGTCCACAGCCACGGCTGGGCCAGCTCGGAGCCGGTGGCGGCGCCCCAGGCGGCAGCGGGCTACGACGACGGCTTGGTGCATGGCCACAACTGGGCCTGGTCCGACTAAGGACCATCCAGCGGGATAACAAGTAAGAGGGCGCTAAGCCCCCGTGTTTCCCCCCGGCCCGGCGCTGCCCTATGGTGGTGCGAGGCTGGGGGGATTTGCTTTTGACTGACGCGATGACGGCGGCGCTGTCGTTCACCGGGGTGACGGTCAGCTTCGGCGCTTACACTGCCGTCCGTGACGCCACGCTGCGGGTGCAGGAAGGCGAGTTCCTGTCCGTCGTCGGGCCGACCGGCTGCGGCAAGAGCACGCTGTTGAACCTGGCCGCCGGGCTGCTGGCGCCGACGTCCGGAACCGTCGAGGTGCAGGGGACGCCGTTGCGTGGCATCAACCGCCGCGCCGGCTACCTGTTCCAGGCGGACAGCCTGATGCCGTGGCGCAGCGCCCGGGACAATGTGGCCGCCGGGCCGGAGTTTGCCGGCCAGTCGCGGGCGGCGGCGCGGGCGGCGGCAGAGGCATGGCTGGACCGCGTGGGCCTGCATGGCCACGGCGCCAAGTATCCGCACCAGATGAGCGGCGGCATGCGGAAGCGGGCGCAGCTTGCCCAGACTCTGGTGCTGGACCCCCCCATCCTGCTGATGGACGAGCCGTTCAGCGCGCTGGACGTGCAAACCCGGCAGATGATGGA
>CAXTDP010000844.1:0-2684 GCA_964242295.1 uncultured Acetobacteraceae bacterium
CTCGTCGGGGGCGCCGAAGTCGTCGCCATAGACCTATCCCCGACCCTGGTGGGCGTAGCCCGCGACCGGATGCCCGCGGGCCTGCAAATAGACTGGCGCAGCGGCGACATGACCGACCCCGCCCTGGGCCGCTTCGACCACGTCGTAGGGATGGACAGCCTGATCCACTACTGCGCCCCCGACATGGCCCGCGTCGCTGCGCAGCTTGCGGCCCTGGCAGACAGCTCCGTGCTGTTCACCTTCGCCCCGCGCACCCCGTTGCTGACGGTGATGCACGCCGCCGGCCGGCTATTCCCACGCGGCGACCGGGCGCCCGCCATCGAGCCCATCACCCCTGGCCACCTAACCCGGCTCATGGCCGCCGACCCCGCCATGGCCGCCTGGCGCCCAGCCCGGACCGAGCGAGTGGCCGGCGGCTTCTACATCTCCCAGGCCATCGAGATGGTGCGCGCATGATCGCCAGGCTGAACCAGCGCATGCAGGGGGTCTGGCGCGGCATCGGCCCGGGCTTCCTCCCCTTCGCCGACGCGGCATCCGACACGCTGCCGATGCCGCGGCTGCTGCGCTTGGCGCTGTTCCAGGTCACGGTCGGGATGGCGGCGGTGCTGCTGATCGGCACCCTCAACCGGGTGATGATCGTCGAGCTGGGCGTCCCCGCCTGGCTGGTGGCAACGATGATCTCGCTCCCCCTGCTGTTCGCGCCGTTCCGCGCCGTGGTGGGGTGGAAGTCGGACACCCACCGCTCCGTGCTGGGATGGCGGCGAGTGCCCTACCTATGGATGGGCACGCTGGTGCAGTTCGGCGGCCTGGCCATCATGCCGTTCGCGCTGATCCTGCTGTCCGGCGACAGCAACGCGCCGCCCTGGGTCGGCCAGGCTGCCGCGGCGCTGGCGTTCCTGCTGGTGGGCGCCGGCCTGCACACGACGCAGACGGTCGGCCTGGCCCTGGCCACCGACCTGTCCCCGCCGGAGTCGCACCCGACCGTCGTCGCCCTGCTGTGCATGATGCTGCTGCTGGGCATGGTGTTCAGCGCCCTGCTGTTCGGCGTGCTGCTGCACCCGTTCAGCGAGGTCCGGCTGATCCAAGTGATCCAGGGCGCGGCGCTGACGACGATGGTCCTCAACGCCGTCGCTCTTTGGAAGCAGGAGCCGCGCAACCCCGCCGCCACCCGCGCGGACCGGGCGGCGGCGACCTTCGCGGAAACTTGGCGGGCGTTCAACCGCGGGGCGCAGGCGCGTCGGCGCCTGGTGGCGCTGGGCTTCGGAACCGTGGCCTTCTCCATGCAGGACATCCTGCTGGAACCCTATGGCGGCCAGGTGCTGCGACTGCCGGTGGGCGCCACCACGGCGATGACGGCGGTGCTGGCGGTGGGCGGGCTGTTCGGCTTCGCTTTGGCGGCACAGGTGCTGCGGCGCGGCGCGGACCCGTATCGCTTGGCCGCGTCCGGGGCAGTCGCGGGATTGGCGGCGTTCTCGGCCGTGATCTTCGCCGCGCCGCTGGACAGCGCGGCACTGTTTGGATCGGGAGTGGCGGGGATCGGCTTCGGCGCCGGCCTGTTCGCGCACTGCACCTTGACGGCGGCGATGGCGACGGCGGCGCGTGGGCAGGTGGGCCTGACCCTGGGCGTCTGGGGCGCGGTGCAGGCGTCGGCAGCCGGCGCCGCGGCGGCGATGGGCGGCCTGCTGCGGGACGCGGTGGGTTCGCTGGCAGATGCCGGCACGCTAGGCCCCGTGCTGGTCAACCCGGCGACGGGATACGTCGCCGTTTACCTGGTCGAGGTCGCCCTGCTGTTCGGCACCTTGGCCGCCGTGGGGCCGCTGGCGCGCTGGGCGTCGGCCCGGCCCGGCTTCGGCGGAGAACACGAACAAGCAGTCCTGGGAGGGACGTGACATGCAAACAGGTGCAATCACCGGCTACATAGATGTGGCACAACTCGTGCTGTATGCGTTCTGGCTGTTCTTCGCCGGGCTGATCTTCTACCTGGTGCGGGAGAACAAGCGCGAAGGCTATCCGCTCGTCACCGAGGTCAAGGGCGAGATCATCCCGGGCTTCCCGGTGCCGCCCCCGCCCAAGTCGTTCATCATGCACGACGGCCACGTCTTCCTGGCGCCGCGCAAGGAGCAGGGAGAGCGCGTGGCCGGGAAGCACACGGCGTCCTGGAACGGCTCGCCCATCGTGCCGACCGGCAACCCGCTGGTGGACGGCGTCGGCCCGGCGGCCTACGCCCAGAACCGGATGGACAAGCCGGACGTCACCTTCGACGACGAGCTGCCGAAGATCGTGCCGCTGCGCAACCACCAGATGTTCTGGATCGCCACCGAGGACCCGAACCCCGAGGGCATGGCCGTCCATGGCCATGACGGCGCCCTGGCCGGGACGGTCGTGGACAGTTGGGTGGACCGCTCGGAGGTGGTGATCCGCTACTTCGAGCTGGAGCTGGCCGACGGCGGCGGCCGGGTGCTGCTGCCGCAGCATTACGCCCGCATCAACCGCAAGACGCGCCAGATCCGGGTGGGCGCCATCACCGGCGCGCAGTTCAAGGACGTGCCGCGGCTGAAGCATGCCGACACCGTGACCATCCTGGAAGAGGACAAGCTGGTGTCCTACTTCGGCGGCGGCTTCCTGTACTCGACGCCCAAGCGGTCGGAGCCGATCCTGTGAGCGCGCGCCACACCGCCTTCCGG
>CAXTDP010000845.1:0-2682 GCA_964242295.1 uncultured Acetobacteraceae bacterium
TTTGCCGCCGCTTCCGGCAGGGGGGCGGCAAACGACATGCTGCCTGGGCTGCCCAGCAGCGGCGGATGCGCCTCGTCGCCGGCGGGGTCCATGCGCGTGACCAGGCGGCGCAGGCCGCGGTCCACCGAGTCCAGGTCGCCGCCGCTCGCCAGAAGGCGCGACTGCGCATCCCAGGCGGCAACCCCGAACCGGAAGCCCTGGGCAAGACCGGATAGGATCAGGCCGACCACGACCAGGCTGACGAGGGTTTCCAGGAGGGTGAACCCGGCGTTCCCTGCGGCCCTCACGACCCCTGCGGCCTTCACCCCTGTGGCCTTCACGACGCAGCCGGATCCGCAGCACGGCCGGTTCTCCGGGCCAACCAAGTCCCGGCGCTTCCCTTGTTCACAACCGCCATGCAATCGCCTAAATGCATCCATGCCTGATTCCAGGCAAAAGGCACGATGCCGGCATGAGCAGGACCCCACCGATGCGGCCGTTGTCCCAGCACGCACGCCGATGAGCCGGCGGGTGCCCCTGGTCCTCGGCGCCGTGGCGCTGGTGCTGGCAGGCTTGCTGCGTTGGCAGGTGCAGGACGAGGCCCCGGCCGAAGCGCCCCCGCCGCCGCCAGCCGAGGCGCGTGCGGACGTCATCGTGCCCGCTGCGGCGGTGGACCGCGCGGCGGAGGTGGCCAAGATTACCGGCCGTCCCGTGTTCGAGCCGAGCCGACGCCCCTCCATGGACGTTGCTGTGGCCGCGGCTGCGCCGGTGGTGCGGACCGTCCCACGGGTGACGGGGGTGGTCGTCAGCGCCACCGACCGCAGTGCGATCTTCGCCTCCCCCGGCGCCGGCGCCGCCACCGTGGCGCGGGAAGGCGGCCGGGTCGGCGAGTACACCGTGCAAACGATTGCCGCGGGCCAGGTCACGCTGATGGGGCCTGACGGGCCGCTGCTGCTCCGCCCGGTCTTCGACAAGAACCGTCCGCCGCCCCCGGCCCCGCCACTCGTGGTCGGCCTGCCCTTGCTGGCGCCGCCGCTGCCCATCCAGCGTTAGGAGACCCCCGGATGACCCTGGTTGCTTGCTGATGGCAGTTCCCTTTCTCGCCTGCATGGCCCTGGTCGCCTCCATCTACCACTTGCCGCCGCGGGTGCTGCCATCCATCCAGGCCATCGAGGGCGGCTGGCCCGGCGCCGTCATCGGCAACACCAACGGATCCGAGGATCTGGGCGTCATGCAGGTCAACACGCTCTGGATCGGGCCGCTGGTGCGCTACACCGGCCTAGCCGCGCCCATCGTGCGGCAGAAGCTGGTCACCCTGCCATGCTTCAACATCGCCGCGGCCGGGGCAATCCTGCGCGGCTACCTGGACGAGGCGAATGGCGACCTGATGCAGGCCATCGGCTACTACCATTCCCACCGGCCGGCACTCGGGCTGCCCTACCAGGCGCGCGTGCGCAACGCGGCGGCGACGCTGTTCAGCCGTCCCGCCATGCACGCAGGCCCGCCCACCGTCAGGTAGCCGCAGCTCAGCGTTCCAGGCTCAGGCCGCGCCGCACCCTCACGTTCGGGTCGGACGAGCCGGACGCCCGCAGGCCGGTCGTCAGGTCAGGCACCAGGGCGGCGTTGGGCAGTTGCAGCCGCAAGTCCTCGGTCAGCGCCCGCGCGTCGCGCTGGTCGTGCAGCACGTGCGGAGTGATCAGCACCAGCAGCTCCGTGCGGACGCGCGTGTTGTTCTGGGTTCCGACCAGCGCACCGAGCAGCGGGATGTCCTTCAGCCAGGGGATGCCGGAGTTGCCCTTGCTGACGCTGTCGCGGATCAGCCCGGCCAGCCCGATGGTCTGCCCGTCCTGCACCACCACGCGCGAGGTGACGCTGCGCTGCAGGAAGGTGGGGGAGTTCAGCCCGGTCGTGCTCACGTTTGGGTCCACGTCGCTGACCTCCTGCGAGATGTCGAGCGTGACCAGGCCGCCGCTGTTGACCCGGGGCGTGACCTGCATGATGACCCCGGTCGGCTGGTAGCCGATCGAGTTCACCACCGGGGCGTTGGCAGAGATCGTGCTGGTGGCGCTTGCGGTCAGGAACGGCACCAGGTTGCCGACCTGCAGCCGCGCCGGCTGGTTGTCCAGCACCAGGAGCTGTGGCGAGGACAGGACGTTCACCGTGGTGACGTTCTGCAACGCAGAGATGGCGATGGGAGCGCCGCTGTTGCCGGTGCCGCCAATCACGAAGCCCGGGAACGACGTCCCCAGGGGCACCGACGTCAGCCCGCCGAAGCTGCCGGCTGCCGCGCTGATGTTGTTCAGCGCGCCGTTGATGCCGCCGGACTTGAAGTAGAACTGCGTGCCGTATTGGAGCGCGTCGTTCAGCGTCACCTCGGCGATGGTCGCATCAATCCGCACCTGCAGCGGCAGGATGTCTATCTTGCGCAGCATCGCCTCGATCGTGCCCTGCTCGCGCCGGGTGCCGTAGATCAGCAGGGCGTTGTTCTGCGGATTGGGGATGATGCGGAGGGTGTTCGTGTCGCTGACGTTCCCGGAGCCGCCGCCGGGGCCGCTGGCGCCCCCGCTGTTCGTTGGGTCCAGGCCGCCCAGCAATGGATTTGTTTGCCCACCGAGGGCGCCCTGCGCCAGCCCGGCGTTCGCGCCGGCGCCGCCCTGGCCCTGCCCCCCAAGCCCAAGCGCAGACCCAAGCCCGCCGCCGCCG
>CAXTDP010000846.1:0-2682 GCA_964242295.1 uncultured Acetobacteraceae bacterium
CCAACCCTCTCCCGGAGGGAGAGGGAGCCGCAAACAGGCGCTCCCCTCATGGACGCTGACATTGCCCTGATCCTGCTGCAGGACGGGGTTGTGAACGGCGCCATCTATGCGCTGCTCGCCCTGTCCCTGGTGCTGGTGTTCGCGGTCACACGGGTCATCCTCATCCCGCAGGGCGAGTTCGTGGCCTATGGTGCGCTGACCTATGCCGCGCTTGACGACGGACGCGTCCCCGGCAGCATCTGGCTGCTCGCCGCACTGGGCGCCGCCGCCATGCTGGCCGGCTTGGGCGCGGCATGGCGCACGCTGACGCCGGGCGCCGTGCTGCGCTTGGCGGCGGAGTGCCTGCTCGTGCCGGCGCTGGTGCTGCTGGCCGTGCGGCTCGTGCCATCCAAGCCCGGCGTGCTCATGGAGGTGCTGCTGACCCTGGCCATCGTGACGCCGATGGCGCCATACCTGTATCGCCTGGCGTTCCAGCCCTTGGCCGAGGCATCGGTGCTGGTGCTGCTGATCGCCTCCATCGGCGTCCATCTGGCGCTGCTGGGCCTGGGGCTGGTGTTGTTTGGGCCGGAGGGATACCGCGCCGCCGGGTTCTCGGAGGAGCGCTACGATCTCGGCCCGTTGACGATCCCCGGGCAGGCGCTGTGGATCGTCGGCACCACGCTGGCCCTCATGCTGGCGCTGTATGTGTTCTTCGAGCGCACGCTGGCCGGCAAGGCGCTGCGGGCGACGGCGGTGAACCGGCTGGGCGCGCGGCTGGTGGGGATCGCCACGTCGCTGTCCGGACGGATCGCCTTCGTGCTGGCGGGCGGCATCGGCGCGCTGTCCGGCATCCTGATCGCGCCGCTGACCACGGTGTATTACGACAGCGGCTTCCTGGTGGGCCTCAAAGGCTTCGTCGCCGCGATCATCGGCGGCCTGGCCAGCTATCCCTTGGCAGCCCTGGCCGCCGTGCTGGTGGGCTGCGTCGAAAGCCTGTCCTCGTTCTATGCCAGCGCATTCAAGGAGGTGATCGTGTTCACGGTCATCATCCCCGTGCTGCTATGGCGCTCCCTCCGTGCGCCCGCGGAGGAGGAGTGATGGGCGCTTCCTGCTCCCTCTCCCCCCGGGAGAGGGGGGGGGGGGGGGGGGGGGGGGGGGTCTTGGCTGCGGAGCGGGAAATCGCCATTGCTGCTGGGACACAGCCCTCCAAAGGCCAACAGCAGCGCCTCAAGACCCCCTCACCCCAACCCTCTCCCGGAGGGAGAGGGAGCAGGCAGCTTCCTCCGGTCCGACCACCCCGCATGACACGTGTCTTGCCTGTGCTGCTGCTGGCCCTCTGGCTCGCGGTGCCCGTCATCCCCGGGGTGCCGACCTTCTGGATCACGTTGGCCAACTACGCCGGCCTCGCCAGCATCGTCGCCATCGGCCTTGTGGTGCTGACGGGCTATGGCGGCATGACCTCGTTCGGGCAGGCGACATTCATGGGGTTCGGCGCCTATGCCACGGCGCTGCTGACGACACAGGCCGGGTGGTCGCCGTGGCTGACGCTGCCGGTGGCGATGGGGGCCAGCGGCCTCGCGGCATTGCTGATCGGGGCGGTGACGCTGCGCTTGTCTGGGCATTACCTGGCGTTGGGCACCATCGCCTGGGCGGTCAGCCTATACTACGTGTTCGGCAACCTGGACCTGGTGGGGCGCAACGACGGCATCAGCGGCATTCCGCCCTTGCGGGCCGGCGGCCTCGCGCTGACCGACAGCCGGGCATACTTCGCCGTGGTGTGGGTGGCCGTGGCGGCCGTGCTGCTGCTGACCCGCAACCTGATGGACAGCCGGGTCGGCCGAGCAATCCGGGCGTTGCGCGGCGGTGCGGCGGCGGCGGCCAGCTTCGGAGTGAACCTGCCGGGCACGCGGGTGCTGGCCTTCACCTATGCCGCGGTGCTCGCCGGGCTGGCGGGGTGGCTGTATGCCCACATGCAGCGCAGTGTGAACCCGACGCCGTTCGGCCTGTCGGCTGGCATAGACTACTTGCTGATGACGGTGCTGGGCGGCGCGGGGTCGGTTTGGGGCGCGCTGCTGGGCGCCGGGCTGGTGACCATGGTGCAGGACGTCCTGCAGGACGTCCTGCCGCGGCTGCTGGGCCAGGGCGGCAATTACGAGGGCATCGTGTTCGGCGTCCTGCTGGTTCTGGTGCTGCAAACCGCACCGGAGGGACTTTGGCCGCACCTCCGCCGCCTGTTCGGCACCATCCGGCTTCGCGTGTCCGGCGCGGCGCGGCCAACGAGGGATGCCCCGCCGCTGCCCGCCCGCACCTTGCCCTGCCGCACCTTGCCGGTCCGCGATGCGCCCGTGCTGGCGGCGACCGGACTGCGCAAGACCTTCGGCGGCCTGGTCGCGGTCAACGACATCGGCCTGCACTTGAACGCCGGCGAGATCGTCGGCCTGATCGGCCCCAACGGCGCCGGCAAGAGCACGACGTTCAACCTCCTGACCGGCGTGGCGCAACCGGATGCCGGGCAAATCCGGTTCCAGGGCCGGGACGTATCCGGCAGCACGCCGCCGCAGGTGGCCGCACTAGGCATCGCCCGCAGCTTCCAGCACGTGAAGCTGGTGCCCGGCATGTCCGTGCTGGAGAACGTGGCCCTCGGCGCGCACCTGCGCGGCCGCGCCGGGCCGGTCCGCGCCCTGCTGCGCCTGGACCGCGCCG
>CAXTDP010000847.1:0-2681 GCA_964242295.1 uncultured Acetobacteraceae bacterium
TTCCTAAGAGGGGAAGTGGGCGGGGTCAACGAGAGTGCAATGCAGTGCAGCATGATGGGACGTGGCAGAGCCACTCCTCTCCCTTTCCCTCGGGAGAGGGTTGGGGTGAGGGAAACTGCAAGCACCAAGTTTCTGAGCGCGAAGGCAAGCTGTTTGCCCAACGCCTCACGATGGGAGCGTGGCGCTGCTTGCTTCCCTCACCCTGCCCCTCTCCCGGAAGGAAAGAAAGCAGGGCATCCACTTATGTGATGCGTCTGGGGCGGCCCCTACGCCGCCCGCAGCAGCTTCTGCGCCACCACGATCTCGGCAATCTGCACCGCGTTCAGCGCCGCGCCCTTGCGCAAGTTGTCCGACACGCACCAGAACGACAGCCCATGCGGCACCGTCGGGTCCTTGCGGATGCGGCTGACGAACACAGCATCCTCCCCGGCGCATTCCTGCGGAGTGATGTAGCCGCCGTCCTCCCGCGTATCCATCACCACCACGCCCGGCGCCTCGCGCAGCGCCGCGCGGGCCTCGCCGGCCGTGACCGGCAACTCGAACTCGACGTTCACGGCTTCCGAGTGGCCGATGAACACGGGAACCCGCACGCAGGTGGCGTGAACGGCGATGTCGGCGCCCATGATCTTGCGGGTCTCGACCGCCATCTTCCACTCCTCCTTCGTGCTCCCGTCGTCCATGAAGCGGTCAATATGCGGGATGCAGTTGAAGGCGATCTGCTTGGTGAACTCCTGCACCGTCGGCGGGTCGTTCACATACATGGCGCGGGACTGCGACCACAGCTCGTCCATGCCGTCCTTCCCCGCGCCGGACACCGATTGGTAGGTGCTGACCACCACGCGCTTGATGCGGAACTCGTCGTGCAGCGGCTTCAGCGCCACCACCATCTGGATGGTGGAGCAGTTGGGGTTGGCGACGATCCCGCGCGGGATGCGGGCCAGCGCCTGCGGGTTCACCTCCGGCACCACCAAGGGCACGTCGGGGTCCATGCGGAACTGGCTGGTGTTGTCAATCACCAGGCAGCCCGCGGCGGCGGCGCGCGGAGCGTGGATGGCCGACACGGGCGCGCCGGGGCTGAACAGGGCGATGTCCCACCCCTTGAAGTCGAAGGTTTCAAGGTTCCTCACCTTGAGCACCTTCTTCTCGCCGAAGCTTACTTCCTGCCCGGCGCTGCGCGGGGAGGCGAGGGCGACGACTTCGTCCACCGGGAAGTTCCGCTCGGCCAGTGTCTTCAGGATCTCGCGCCCGACTGCACCCGTTGCGCCGACAACCGCGACCCTGTAGCCCATGATGCCTCTCCGAATTGAAGCGCTAGGGTTAGCGAGTCCCGCCCGGCGCAGCAAGCATTACGGATGCTCCAGCAACGCCTCCTGGTGGACGCCGGTATGCGCGATGCCATCGGCGCCGATCCTGCCGCGATACATGCCGCCACTGTTGAACGGCATCGCGATGTTCCCGGCCGGGTCCACGGCCACGAAGCCGCCATCGCCGCCGATGCCGCCGAGCGAAGCCATCACGCCACTGGACGCCTGATACAGGTCCTCCCCCGCCAGCCGCATCCGGGCAGACAGCTCATGTCCCGCGGCGATGCGGATGAAGCTCTCGCCATGCCCGGTGGCTGACATGGCGACGGTGCCGTCGGCCCAGGTGCCGGCGCCGGGCAGGGGGGTGTCGCCGATGCGGCCCGGCAGCTTGCCGGTCATGCCGCCGGTGCTGGTGGCCGCGGCTAGGCGCCCGGCGGCGTCGCAGGCTACCGCCCCCACCGTTCCATGCCGGTCCGCATCGTCGCGCACCTTCTCCGGCCCCGCGAGCAGGCGCTGCAAGGCGTCCCAGCGGCGCGGTGTGTGGAAGTAGGCGTCCTCGGCAAACTCCACTCCCTGCGCCCGCAGGAAGGCCAGCGCGCCGTCCCCGGCCATGAGGACATGCGGCGAACGCTCCATAACGGTGCGGGCGGCCAGCACTGGGTTGCGCGGGCCGCGTATGCCGGCGACGGCGCCGACCCGGAGCGTGCCGCCGTCCATCACCGCCGCGTCCATCTCCTGCACCCCGGCACGGGTGAACACGGCGCCGCGGCCGGCGTTGAACAGCGGATCGTCCTCCAATGCCATGACGGCGGCGATGACGGCCTCCAGCGCCGGGCCGCCATCGGCCAGGACGCGGTGGCCTGCCAGCAGGGCGGCGCGCAGGCCGGCGTGGTGCGCCTCCATCTCCCCCGGCGCCATGCGTTCGAGCGGGATGGTGCCGGCGCCGCCGTGCAGAACGAGGGATCGGGTCATGCCAGCCGTTTGACACGGGGCCAGGGCGGCGCACAAGGTTCGGGGATGGATGCACCCACGGACGCAAGGCGGTCCTCCCCGAGCACAGTCCGCAACCGCGGGCCGATCCTGGAAGCGCTGCGCCCCCGCCTGCCCGCCGCCGGGCTGCTGCTGGAAGTGGCGAGCGGCACCGGCGAGCACTGCGCCTACCTGGCCGCGGCCCTGCCCGGGCTGACGTTCCAGCCGACCGACCCCGACGTGGACGCGCTGGCGAGCATCAACGCCTGGTGCGGCGGCCTGCCCAACGTGCGCCCGGCCTTGGCGCTGGACGCGGCGGCGGCGAAGTGGCCGGTGACCGCCGCGGATGCGGTGCTGTGCAGCAACATGATCCACATCGCGCCCTGGGCGGCGGCGGAGGGGCTGATG
>CAXTDP010000848.1:0-2679 GCA_964242295.1 uncultured Acetobacteraceae bacterium
CCACCGTCGAGGTGGAAGGCATGTGCCTGGTCTGCCGACCGGAAAGCCACAACCTGAGATAAAGTATCATAACCACTCGACCGAGTTTTTGATACCTTATATCGTAACACCCTCGATCGCGCTCGGCAGGCAGGCGCGGCCACCAAGAGGGAAAAGTTCATGGCTTCGTTGCGTGCCACCCTGCTGCGGACTGCGTTCGGCGTCCTCGCCGCTCCCCTTGCGCCTGCGTTCGCCGCCGATCCCCCTGCACGCCCGGCCGCGCCGTCCCGGGCCGTTGATGCCGATCCACAAGCGCCCGCCGCGCAGCCCGATGTCCGCCTGGGCGGCGCGCTGGAGCTGGGCGACATCGAGGTGGTGGCCCGCCGACTGGATGAGGCCCGGCTTAGCATCCAGCCCAGCCTGGGCGCGACCCGGACCGACTTCAGCCGGCAAGCCATCGAGACGATCCCGCAGGGCGACAACGCCGGGCTAAACCAGATCCTGCAGCGCGCACCGGGCGTGGTGCAGGACGCCTTCGGCAACGTGTTCATCCGCGGCGACCACCGCAACGTGCAGTACCGGATCAATGGGGTGCAACTGCCCGAGGGGCTGGCCGGCTTCGCTAGCACCTTGCAGGCGCGCTTCGCCAACCAGGTCTCACTCATCACCGGGGCGCTGCCAGCGCAGTACGGCTTCCGCACGGCCGGCGTGGTGGACATTCAAACGAAGACAGGGATCAACAGCCCCGGCGCCGTCGTGTCCCTATACGGCGGCAGCCGCGGCACGTTCCAGCCGTCCTTCGAGTACGGCGGGCGCAGCGGTCCCGTGGACTACTTCTTCACAGGCGAGTACCTGCGCAGCAACATCGGCATCGAAAACCCGAGCAGCAGCTTCAGCGCCCGCAACGACGGGACGCAGCAGGGCCGCGGCTTCGCCTACGTGTCGGGCATCCTGGACGACACCACCCGCCTGACCGCCATGACCGGCACCTCTTACGGCGAGTTCCGCATCCCGACCCGCGGCAACCAGGCACCCGGCCTGGGCCTGACCGTCAACGGCGTGTCCGACTTCGACAGCAACGTGCTGAAGCAGCGCCAGACCGAGTTCCAGCAGTTCGGCATTCTGTCCCTGCAGAAGCAGACGGAGACCGTGGACGTGCAGGCGTCCGTCTATACCCGCTACAACAGCCTACGCTACTCGCCCGACCCGCTCGGCGACCTGCTGTTCAACGGCAACGCGCAGTCTGCCCGGCGGCAGATCACCTCCACCGGCTTCCAAACGGACGCGAGCTGGAAGCTGAACGCGTCCCACACGCTGCGCGGCGGCATCCTGGCGCAAGTCGAGCGGACCACAAGCAGCGCCAGCAACTCCGTGCTGCCGGTGGACGAAACCGGGGCGCAGACGAGCGACCAACCCTTCTCCATTGGCGACAAGAACGCCCGCACCGGCACGTTCTACGGCATCTACCTGCAGGACGAGTGGCGCGTGCTGCCCAAGGTCACGCTTAACTACGGCCTGCGCGGCGACATCGTGGACGAGTACACGCACGAGGCGCAGCTCAGCCCGCGAGTGAACGTGGTCTACAAGCCGTTCGAGGGCACGACTGTGCACGCGGGCTACGCCCGCTACTTCAGCCCGCCGCCTTTCGAGCTGGTGGGCAATTCGACCATCAGCCGCGTGCTGGGCACAACAGCGCAGCCGGAAGTCCTGCAAAGCAGCCCGGTAAGGTCCGAGCGGTCCCACTACTTCGATGCCGGCATCCAGCAGGTCGTGATCCCCGGGCTGACGCTGGGCGTGGACGGCTTCTATAAACGCGCCACCAACCTGATCGACGAGGGGCAGTTTGGCTCGCCGGTGCTGCTGACGGCGTTCAATTACGCCCGGGGCGACGTGACAGGGGTAGAGTTCTCCGGCACCTACGACCGGGGTCCGCTGGCGTTGTTCGGCAACCTGACGATCTCGCGCGCCATCGGCCAGCGGATCGTCAGCAGCCAGTTCAACTTCAGCCAGGCCGACCTGGACTACATCAGCCAGCACTGGATCCACCAAGACCACGACCAGCGCTTCACTGGGTCGGCCGGGGCGGCCTACACCCTGATGCAGGGGCAGGCGACGCCTCTGCGGCTGTCGGCGGACCTGCTGGTGGGCAGCGGGCTGCGAGGCAGCGCGTCCGACGTGCCGAACGGGCGCGCTGTGGGCGGCTACTATACCGTCAACCTGTCGGCGGTACAGAAGCTAAGCCCGAGCGTGTTGGGCGGCCGGGGCCGCGGGACGGAATTGCGGGTGGACGTGATCAACCTATTGGACCGCAAGTATGTGCTGCGCGATGGCAGCGGCCTGGGAGTAGGCAACCCGCAATACGGGCTACGCCGGGCCATCCTGGGCGGGGTCGCGCAGCGGTTTTGATGTCCCTCAGCGCTCCAGGGTGAAGCGGATCGGCACCGTCACGGTGATCTGACCCTGCGCCATGCCGGCCGGGAACGCCGGCAGCCGGGCGCGGAACATGGCCAGTGCGGCATCGTCCAGCGTCGTGGACCCCGAACTGGACATCAGGGCGACGTCCAGCACCCGTCCGTCCCGGCTGACGGTGAAGCGGACAACCGCCCGGCCCTCGTCGCCCCGGCGGCGGGCCTCGTCGGGATAGCTGCGGTGCGATTGCAGCCAAGCGGCAAGGCTGCCGCGCCAGTCGGCACCGGCTGC
>CAXTDP010000849.1:0-2675 GCA_964242295.1 uncultured Acetobacteraceae bacterium
CTCCGACGGCAAGCGCATGACTGCGCTGGAATGGTGCCCCGTCCGCTACCGCAACGTCATCTCGGTGCTGAAGAACCCGTTCTACGCAGGCGTCTACGCGTACGGCAAAAGCGAGAAGCGCACCGCAATCGTTGAGGGCCACCCCCGCAAGACCTATGGCCACGGCAAGCCGTTCGGGAGCTGGGAGGTCATGCTGCAGGGCAACCACGAGGGCTACATCGACTGGGCGGAGTATGAGCGGAACCAAGTGCTGCTGGCGGCCAATGCCTTTGGCAAGGCAGGCGGCATGAAGTCTGGGCGCGGCGGGCGGGCGTTGCTGGGAAGTCTGCTGACCTGCGCCCGCTGCGGCCGCCACCTAGCGGTCGGCTACGTCGGCAATGCCCCGGGCAGGCCGGTGTATCGCTGCAACCGCCCGAACCTTATGCTTGGCTTGCCGACCTGCATCGGTTTCGGTGGCACCCGCATCGACGCCGCGGTCGCGGCCGAGTTGGTCCGGGCCGTGGAGCCGATGGCGGTCGAGGCGGCGTGGCAAGCCGAGCGGGTGCACATGGAAAGCCAGACGGAGCGGAGCCGCATCGCGGAGTTGGAGCTGCAACAGGCGCGGTACGAGGCCGGGCTTGCGGAGCGGCGCTACGCGGCCTGTGACCCCGACAATCGCCTGATCGCCGCGCAGCTGGAGAAGAACTGGGAGACGGCGCTACGCCGGGTGGAGGCCTGCCAGGCCCGGCTGGACGCTGGGCGGGCGCCGGACCGGACGGCTGAAGTGCCGGACCTCACCGGCCTTGCTGCGGACCTGTCGGCGGCCTGGAGCGCACCTGGCACGAGCATGCGCGCGCGCCAGCGGCTCGTGCGCGCCTTGATCGTGGACATCGTCGTCGACGTTGACGAGGCCGCGCGCGAGGTCGTCCTGGTGATCCACTGGAAGGGCGGCCAGCACTCCCAACTGCGGGTCAAGAAGCCCAGAACGGGCGAGCACGGATGCCAAACCCCGGCCGATGCGATGGCTGTGATGCGGAGCATGGCCGGGCGCTGGGACGACGAGCACATCGCGGCCTCGCTCAACCGCATGGGACTGCAGACCGGCCACGGCAAGACGTGGACGGCACACCGCGTCGGCTCGCTCCGGCGGGTCCACGACATCCCTGCCTATCGCTCGGCCGAGAAGAATGGCGAGTGGCTGACCATGAGCGAGGCCGCCGCGGCGCTGGGCGTCACGCACCACGTCATCCGCCGCCTGATCCGGGACAAGCTGCTGGCTGCCGAACAGGTCATGCGCGGCGCACCCTACCAGATCAAGGCGTCCGACCTGCGGGCCGACCAGGTTGGGGCCGCCGTCAAACGGCGAACCCGCCCGTGTCGCAGTGGACAGCAGAACGAACTCCCAATGTTTGCAGACACTTGAAAAGGAGGGGTACAATGAAAGCAGCGTCGCGGGTTTGACACGGACAACGACAGCGTGTTCATGAACGCGACGGTTCAGGACTACTGCAAGGAAGCTGGCGTGGAGTTCACGCGCTGCCGTCCGTATCGCAAGAACGATCAGGCCTGGGTCGAGCAGAAGAACGGCGCCATTGTTCGGCACACGGTAGGTTACCGGCGTTACGAGGGTCTGGATGCTGCCGGGGCGCTGGCGACGCTGTATCGGTCACTGCGTTTGTACGTGAACTTCTTCCAGCCTTCATTCAAGCTGGCGGAGAAGTCGCGCGATGGTGCGCGGGTGAAGAAGCGCTATCATGCGCCTGCCACGCCGTATCAGCGTCTGGTTGCCGACCCACGGACCGGCGAGGAGGTGCGGGTCCGGGTGGAGGCGGTCTACGCCACGCTCGACCCTGTCAGGTTGCTGAGCGAGATCCGGGCTGGCCAGCAGCGGCTTGTCGAGATCGCCGATCGCCTGATCATGGGCGAGGCGACGGTTCCGACCGCCCCGACGCTGGAGCAGTTTCTGTCGGGTCTTCGCACGGCGTGGCAGGAGGGGGAGGTGCGGCCGACGAGCCGGGCGAAGGAGAAGGCTAAGCGCGGCCGACGGCGCCCCGATCCGTTCGAGCTATCGACGGTACAGGTGCGAGAATGGTTCGACGCTGAGCCTTGGCGGACATCGCGGGAGTTGTTCGAGCGGCTGCAAGGTGAACACCCCGGCGTTTACCCAGATGGGCAGGTGCGGACGTTGCAACGGCGTTTGAAGCGATGGCCCACCAGCTGGTCTTCGGCGTGGCGACCCCACCCACGGTGCAGGAGGTGGATGTGCAGGCGGATGTGGCCCAGTGAGTCGCCGGGGCCGGTGGCGTTCTGGCCGGACGCGAGCCGTGGATTTATGGACAACGCAAGCGCGTTGCCCACAACTCCACCGGCACAACCACAACAGCAAGAGGAAGACTGGTCATATTTGAAGGGAAAGCCTACGAGGTTTCGGGAGCAAATTGCGTGAGGCAACCAGGGGCTCCCACGGGAGCATTCCTCGGTGAGGCAATACGAGGATCACGCCATGGAATAGCTTGACGAGAACGGCCCTCATGTGAGGCCGGACACATGACCGCCATCGCACCGCTTGTCAGATCATGCAGCTTACCCCTTGCACCCAAGGGGCCGTTCTCTAATCGCGACTCCTCTGTCAGCTGCCATTTGCTTGTTGCTGCTGTTGTCGCCGTGCCAGGGTCACGGTTCTCTCCGCGGTCGGC
>CAXTDP010000850.1:0-2674 GCA_964242295.1 uncultured Acetobacteraceae bacterium
TTCAGGGAAGAAGCATGGCCCAGGCATCTCGCCGCACTCTCCTGCGCACAGCGTGTGCCGCGGCAACCGTGGCTGCTGCGCGGGCTGCGTTCCCTGGGGGCGCTCACGCACAGGGTGCCGGGCCGGAAACGACGGCGGCATTGCTCGCCTACGTCACTTTGACGGATGCCGCCCCCTTGATCGTCGCCAAATCAAAAGGCCTGTTTGCGAAGTATGGCATGCCGGATGTCAGCCTGGTGCGCCAGCCTAGCTGGGCGTTCACCTGCGAAAGCCTGGGGCTTGGCGGGGCGGGCGAGGGCGTGGACGGGGCGCATCTCATGTCGTCGCTCGCCTACCTGCTCAGCCTGGGCAAGGCGGCGGACGTGAGTGCGGCAGTGCCGCTGCACATCCTGGCCCGGCTGAACACCAACGGCCAGGCGATCAGCGTGTCTAAGGCGCTGATGCCGCTCGGCGCACGGCTGGATGCGGCGCCGCTGCACGCGGCCTTTGCAAGTAAGCCCGACCGGGCCGGCGTCACCTTCCGGGGCGGCACGCACGACCTTTGGCTGCGCTACTGGCTGGCGGCCGGCGGTGTGGACCCTGACAAGGACTTGCAGACCGTTGTCGTGCCGCCGCCGCGCATGGTGTCGGACATGGCTGCCAGCGCCATGGGCATGGCCTGCGTCGGCGAGCCGTGGCCCGACCAGATCAGGCGCCAGGGCATCGGCTACACCGCCTGTCAGACCGGGGAAATCTGGCGCGACCACCCGGAGAAGGCCCTGGTGGTGCGTGCGGATTGGGTGGCGAAGAACCCCCGTGCCGCCGTGGCGCTGACCGCCGCGGTGATCGAGGCGCAGCAATGGGCCGAGAAGGCGGAGAACAAGGCGGAGGTGGCCGCGATGCTGGGCAAGAGCACCTGGTTCAACGTGCCGGTCGCCGACATCGTGCCGCGGCTGTCCGGCAACGTGGATTACGGCGACGGCCGGAAGGTGCAGGACTCGCCGGTGCGGATGAAGTTCTGGGCCGACCATGCCAGCTACCCCTACCAGTCGCACGACTTGTGGTTCCTTACGGAGTGCATGCGCTGGGGTTTCCTGCCACGGGCCACCGACACCCGGGCGGCAATCGCGGCGATAAACCGGGAGGACCTATGGCGGGCCGCGGCGGCCGTTGCCGGGGTGGGCGTGTCCGACATGCCGGCTGGCACGTCACGCGGCAAGGAAACCTTCTTTGACGGCCACGTGTTCGACCCGGAGAACCCGGCGGCTTACTTGAACGGCTTGACGATCAAAGCCGTGTCGGTCTGATCTCGCGGCCTCGGCCGGCGGGCTGCCCGATCAGCGCCAGCCCGGACAAGGGCCGCCGAGCGCCGGGTTCCGCCCTGGTGGGCGTGCGGGCCCGCCGCCGGCATCCGCCGCCTACCGGGCCGCGGGCACGATGGCGGTCGGGATCAGCGGGTCGTCAATCACCGGCGCGCCGCCGATGTGCTGATAGGTGCTGTATAGGATGATCCCCGTCGTCGTGTCCTTCCAGGCCGTCGCGACGGAGCGGTAGGTGTTGCCCTCGAAGCCCTCGCGGTAGTGCGACAGCCGCATCGCCTGGTAGGTCGCGTCCAGGATCTTAATGCGTTCGATGCCCTCGTTGCGGACGAGGTCATGGTAGGCGTAGCCCGGCCCCATACGCACGTCGAAGCCGACGGCGTCCCCGGTGTGGCCGGACATCACCTGCTTCAAGGCGGGATGGGCGTTGTCGGCGCCGGGCCAGGACGTGAGCCAGATGCCATACCACGCTTGCACCTCCTCCCCGCCGATCCGCATCCGGCACAGGTCCGGGGTGTCCGTGGCGCCTAGGTATTCGAAGGTGGGTCCACCCTTGGTTTCGACCCGTGCGCTGGCTGCGGGACAGGACAGGGGCGGCGTGCCACCCGCCGGGCGGGTGTTCGCACCCGTGATGATCGGCGGGTAGCGGCGGGCCGCCGCGTCCAGGCCGGGGTTCCGGGCAGGCTTATGCGCTGTATCCTGCGCCGCCGCCGGCAATGCCGCTGTCAGCAGCAGGACCGTTATCGCACCTGCAAACCTCATGAACACATCCTCCCATCCCAGTCGCGGCGAAGTGAGCAGCCGCGCCAATTTGTCGTGCCGCCCGCGCATTGACGTAGGGCTGTCCCGGGTACACCCGTACAGCATGTTCACTTGGTTCGAAAACCTGGTCCAGCCGACCCGTACCGACCCCTCCGCGCCGCCCCCTAGCGGGACGGGGGATGAGAGCCTGCTGCGCTTCTGCTGGCATTATGCCCGGCAGATGCGCGGGCTGATCGCGGTGCTGTTCGGCGCCGGGCTGCTGGTGGCGCTGTGCGACGCCGGCATCCCCGTCATCATCGGGCGGGCGGTGACGCTCGCCAGCACCCACGACCCCGCGACGATGCTGCGGGACGCCTGGCCGCAACTGCTGGGCATGGCGGCCTTCCTGCTGCTGGTGCGCCCGGCGGCGCTGCTGCTGCAGAACCTGATGACCAACCAGGCCATCGCGCCGGGCTTCACCAACCTGGTGCGCTGGCAGAACCACTGGCACGTCGTGCGGCAAAGCCTGACGTTCTTCCAGAACGACTTCGCCGGGCGCATCGCCAACCGGGTGATGCAAACGGGGCCGAGCCTGCGGGAAAGCATCACCGCGACCACCAACGCCGCCTGGTATA
>CAXTDP010000851.1:0-2673 GCA_964242295.1 uncultured Acetobacteraceae bacterium
GCACCGCCGCGACGACGAGGCGCGCAGCGAGAGCTATGCCGACATCCTGGCCCGCGCCGGCCTGGCAGAGATCGAGGGCCGCGGCACCGGCACCGCCGACCCGGCCGCCCAAGCCGCCTTCGCCATGCACGCGCACGGCGCGGTGTTCGCCGAGGTGAAGGTGGACCCCGAGTTCGGCCAGGTCCGCTGCACCCGCCTGGTCGGCGCATTCGCCGCCGGCCGGGTCATCAACCCGCGCATGGTCCAAAGCCAGTACTACGGCGGCATGATCTGGGGCGTGTCCTTCGCCCTGCACGAGCAAGCAGTAACGGACGCCCGGACCGGCCGGGTGATGAACCCCAACCTGGCGGAATACCACGTCCCGGTGAACGCCGACGTGCCATCCCTAGAGGCCATCCTAGTGCCCGAGCACGACCCCCACGTGAACCCGCTGGGGATCAAGGGTGTGGGCGAGATCGCGATCACCGGCACGGCAGGCGCGGTGGCGAATGCGGTCTGGCATGCGACCGGCATACGCTGCCGCCGCTTCCCGATTGGGTTGGAGCAGTTGATCGGGGCTTGATGCCGGGGGGATACCTAGCTCATTGCGCAAAGCGTAAGCGGCGCGGTAATCCAGGGCCACCAGCGTGGTCCTTGCCGCCGGGGATCGCCGCGTCGCTCGGCTCCTCGCAATGACGGAAACGGTCAGAGCAGACCGCGGTTGGTATTTAGCTGTCGAGCAGCTCCTTCAGCTTCGCGTCCACGAAGGCAACATCATCCGGGCTGGTGCCGGGTCCACCGGCGAAGTGCCCCCATACCGACGGAATCGGAATCAGGCGGGCATTCGGCATCTGCGCCACCTCGGCCTCGCTGTCTTCCGGCGGGAAATACAGGTCCGTCTGCCCCGGCATGACGAACGCCTTGGCCTTGATCGCCCCCAGGGCGCGATGGAAATCGCCGCCATACAATTCATTGGCGCTGATATCGCCGTGCTGCCACGTCCAAAGCATAGTCAGCAGGTTGTTGGCGTCCTTGGGAAGGAAGAAGCCCTCCCAGAACGCCACCAGGAAATCCTCCAGCGAGGAATAGCCAAGCGCCTTCAGGTCCAGCTCCTGCCGGTAGAACGCCTGCGAGAAGCCCCATCCCGCATACACCCGCGCCATGGCGCGCAGCCCGGTCGCGGGCTTGCCGCCATACCACCCGCCGGCAAACGCGGCATCGGCGGTCAGCGCCGCCTTAACACCCTCCAGGAAGACGAAGTTATGCCGCGAGCACTTGGCCGAGCCGCAGAACGGCGCGATCCGCTCGACCATGTCCGGAAACAGCGCGCCCCAGTGGAAGGTTTGCAGCGCTCCCATGGACCAGCCGGTGACGAGGCGCACCCGCTCGATGCCAAACTTCTCGCTGATCAGCCGGTGCTGCGCCCGCACGTTGTCGCAGGCGGTCACATGCGGGAACCGCGGGCCGTTGTAAGGCTCGGGCGTGTTGCTCGGCGAAGACGACAGGCCGTTGCCCAGCATGTTGGGAACGATGATGAACAGCTTCGCCGGGTCCAGCGCCATGCCGGGACCGATCAGCCATTCGTTTTCGTAATGCTGGGCGGAGTACCAGGTGGGATAGACCACCACGTTGTCCCTGGCCGGGCTGAGCGACCCATAGGTCTTATAAGCCATCTTGCAGCCGCGGATCGTAGCGCCGCCTTGCAGGCGCACATCGCCAAGGTCGTGGATTTCGTAATCCATGGCGCTTCATCTCCCCATTTGCCGCCGCACTGATTAGTGCAGACGCCGCATCGTCAATGACGACGTGCCGGACAACACCAACTGCCCCTGTCCAGACCATCGGCGTCATACGAACCGCCGTCCGCCCTGATCGTCCTATCGGTAACCCTCGTAGGGCGTATAAGCGAAGCGCCATACACCGCCCCATAGCATTGCGCCGTGGCTAAAAGCACTAAAGCCTCTCCGCCCTACAAAGGCCGCCGTAACCGTCAAAGCAAGCAGCGGTTGGCACTATGGCGGCGATGGCCCGATCCCGCTCCCTCCCAGTCCCCCCAAACCGATCAGTGGCTAATCATCCACGGCCGTGCCCCCGGAAAACTCTTGGCCGGCGCAGCCACAGCCTCGGCAGACAACCCGGCCCCCCGAGGCTTGCAGCACCCGCACCCCGAAGGATGCCTACCGCGCGACTGCACCGGCGAGTTGGCGCTGCGCTCGTTGGTGGCGTGCGCCCGCCGTTGCCCGCCATCCATCGCCGCGAACGCCGGCGCAGTCAGGATCGCCCGCCGCGCCAGGACCCCGCACACCCCACAGGGCAGCGGTGCCTGGAACTCCGACATCGGCCGCAGCGCCGTGAACGGCCCGCACGCCTCGCACAGGTAATCATACACCGGCACGGCTACAGATCCGGCGCCAGCGGCATGTCCACCCCGCCCTTGATCCCGCCGGACGGCCCATCCGCGCCGGGGTTGATGTCAAAGTCAAAAATCTCTGTTGGCAGCCACAGCGTCGCACAGGAGTTCGGGATATCCACCACCCCGCTGATATGCCCCTGCACCGGCGCCGTCCCCAGGATCGAATACGCCTGCGCCCCGGAGTAGCCGAACTTCTTCATATACTCGATGGCGTTCAGGCAGGCCTGGCGATACGCCACGTTCACGTCGAGGTAGTGCTGCTCCCCCGCCTCGTCCACGGA
>CAXTDP010000852.1:0-2668 GCA_964242295.1 uncultured Acetobacteraceae bacterium
TCGAGCACCACGCGCAGCCCTGACGGCGGCACCCCGAAGCCCTCCAGCGCCGCCTCGAACACCGACCGCGTGCCGGACCCGGCTTCCCGCAGCACCCAGTCGCTCTCGGTCAGCCGGTCCGGGGTGACCGCGCCGCATTTGGCCCAAGGGTGTTCCAGTCCCACGACGACGACGAGCTGATCACGCGCCACCACCCGGCTTTCAAGCGCGGGATCTTCCACGGCGCCCTCGACGAAGCCAAGCTCGGCCGAGCCGGCGTGGATCGCCGCCGCGACCTGCATGGTGTTGCCGACGGCCAGGCGGATATCCACGCCGGGATGCGCGCGCCGGAACGCCACCAGGTGCCGCGGCAGCCAGTAGCTTGCGATGGTCTGGCTGGCCTGCACGACCAGGGTGCCGCGCTTTAGGCCGCCCAGTTCCGACAGGACCATCTCGGCCGCCTCTGCCCGGGCCAGGACGGCCTTTGCCTCAACAAGGAACAGGGTGCCGGCCTCGGTCAACTCGATGCCGCGGCCGACGCGGTGGAACAGCTTGGCGCCGTGGCGGCCCTCAAGCGCCGCGATGGAGGCGCTCGCGGCCGACTGCGCGATGTTGAGCGCCTCGGCCGCACGGGTGACGTGCTGGCGCTCGGCGACGGCGACGAAAACGCGGAGCTGCTCAAGGGTCATGCCGGACAGCATGACGCTTTGCCGAACCCCGCGCCACGTGCCGCGATGGCGTCGGGCGGTGCGCGCGAGGGGAAAGCATTGTGATGCGTCCAGGCCTGACCGCCTGCCGGCACGGCAGCCCCTACCCCGCCCGCGCGATCCCAGCCGTGGACGCCCATTGGCCCACGTCCTCCTTGCGGATCGCCGCTGCCATCATGTCCGGGAACAGGTCGGGCGTGCACGCGAAGCTCGGCACGCCCAACGCCGCCAACTGCCCGGCAAGGTGCCGGTCATAGGACGGCGCCCCCTCGTCGCTCAGGGCCAGGAGCGTGATGAACTGCACCCCTGCCGACACCAGCCGGTGCGCCCGCGCCAGCAGCCCGGCGGCCACCCCACCCTCGTACAAGTCGCTGACCAGCACCAGGATCGTGTCGTCCGGGCGCTCGATCAGGCCCTCGCAGTAGCCGATGGCCCGGTTGATGTCGGTGCCTCCGCCCAGTTGTACGCTGAACAGCACATCCACCGGGTCCGCCAACTGGTCCGTCAGGTCCACCACGGACGTGTCGAACACCACCAGCCGCGTTCGCACCGCCGGCAGCGACGCCAGCACCGCGCCGCAGATGCTGCTGTAAACCACCGAGTTCGCCATGCTGCCGCTTTGGTCAATGCACAGCACGACATCCCGCAGGTTCGGCCGGGCCGCCCGCCCGTGGCCGATGCGGGTTTCGGGGATGATGGTGCCTAGGTCCTGCTGGTAGTGGCGCAGGTTGGCGCGGATGGTCCGGTTCCAGTCGATCTCGCTATGGCGCGGGCGGCGGTTGCGGACCCCCCGCCTCAGGGCGCCGCCGACCGCCTGACGCAGCGGCGCCTCCAACTTGCGGAGCAGATCGTCCACCACGCGCCGCACCACCAGCCGCGCCGTTTCCTTCACCGTGCCGCCCAGCAGCCCACGCATGGCGATCAGTTGCGACACCAGGTGGACGTCGGGCTGCATCGCCTCCATCATCTCCGGCTGCAGCAGGAGCTGCTTGAGGTCCAACCGCTCGAAGGCGTCCCGCTGCAGGACCTGCACGACGGAGCTTGGGAAATAGCTGCGTATGTCGCCGAGCCACCGCGGCACAGACGGCGCCGATGGGCCTAGCCCGGCCGATCGCTTGCTGTCGTAAAGCGCGTCAAGCGCCCGGTCCATGCCCAGGTCTGCACCCACCAGCGCAAAGCCCGTCCCGTCCGCCGCGCCGGCGCCCAGCGCGAGGCGCCACCTGCGGAGCCGTTCGTCATCGTTCATGCCGGCGTCCCCAGCAACAAGCGAAGTACCGGCAGGACGCGGGCGGCGCGGGCCTCGTCGAAGCCGTCCGGTTCGGCAACGCGGGCCGAGCCGCTTCGCAGGCGCTCGCCGATCATGCGGCGCTCCGGCGCGGCGAAGGTGGCCAGGGTGCGGCGGACCAAGGGCAGGACTTCCACGAACCGCTCCTCGGTCAGCCCGGTCAGCCACTCATCCAAGATGGGCAGCAGCGCCGCGTCGTGCAGCAGCACGGCGCCGCTGCCGGCCAGGAAGCCCTCGATCCATGCCGCGGCATTGGCGGGCGCGGCGGCATGGGACAAGGCGAGGCCGAGGCGCCGGCCGGCCTGCTCCGCAGTGAGGTGGCGCAAGTCCAGCAACAGCCGGGTGGCACGCCCGACGACGCGGCCATTCACCGTGTCCTGGTCTGCCAGCCGGGCCAGTGCCGCGGTCCATTCTTCCTGCAGGGCCGACTGCTCCAGCAACGCCACCGCCTGCTGCACTGCGCCCAGGCGGCCCTGCGCCTTGGCTGCCGCCTCGTCGTCCAGGGACAGGCAGCCCGCTACCAGTCCGGCGGCGGCCCGCGTCAGGATGCCGCCCACGATCCCCAGCACCGTCCCGGCCCCGGCGGTTCCTGCCCCACCCTGGCGGACCGAGCCGTAGCGCGCCAGTTCCGCCAACGGCGGCAAGGCGTCCATCAGGTCGAACACGTCCGTCGCCAGCGCCGCCCCGTCCGCCAGGG
>CAXTDP010000853.1:0-2664 GCA_964242295.1 uncultured Acetobacteraceae bacterium
CTGGGCCTGGCCGTCCTGCCCAGGTGGGCCAGGGCGGCGGCGGTGCCGGGCCGGCTGCAGATCGGCCTGTCGGCGCCGAACACGACGATGGACCCGCACCTTCTCAGCAACGCGCCGAACAACGCGGTGGCCAGCCACATCTTCGACGCCCTGGTCACGAACAATGAGCAGTCCCGTGCCACCCCCGGCCTTGCCGAAAGCTGGCGGGTGGCGGACGACACCCACTGGGTGTTCAACCTGCGCCAGTGCGCGTTCTCGGACGGGACGCCGTTCACCTCCATGGACGCAATCGCGTCGCTGCGCCGGGCCACGGACATCCCGAGCGCCGCCTCGTTCCGCACCTACACGCGCAGCATCAAGGCGATGGACGCGCCGGACCCGCGCACGCTGCGGATCGAAACGCACGCGCCGGATCCGCTGCTGCCGAACTCGCTGAGCCGGGTGCGGATCATCAGCGAGCGGTTCAAGGGCGCGGCGACGGCGGACTTCAACGCGGGCGCCGCGGCGGTCGGCACCGGGCCGTTCGTGCTGCGCGAATACGTCCCTGGCAGCCACGTCGCCCTGGCCCGGAACGACAGGTGGTGGGGGCCGCGCCTGCCCTGGTCCGAGGTCGTGCTGCGGGCCAGCACCGACGCCGGCGGCCACCTGGCGTCCCTGCTGTCCGGCGACCTGGACCTGATCGAGGGCGTGCCGGCCGAGGGCAGCGGCCGGATCACCGCCGACCCGCGCTTCCACCTGGTCCGCGGCACGTCGAGCCGGGTGGTCTACATCGCCATGGACCAGCGCCGGGACGTGTCGCCGTTCATCACCGATAAGGACGGCAAGCCGCTGGACCGCAACCCGCTGCGGGACCGCCGCGTGCGGGAGGCGCTGACCCTGGCGATCAACCGGCAGGGGATCGTGGAGCGGATCATGTCGGGCAACGCGGTCGCGGCCGGTCAATTCTTGCCGCCCGGCGGCCTGGGCGCCGCGCCGGATGTGGGCGTGCCGCCCTACGACCCCGCCCGGGCCCAGGCGCTGCTGCGCGATGCCGGGTATCCGCAAGGCTTCCGCATCACCCTGCACGGCCCCAACGACCGCTACCTCAACGACGCCAAGATCGTCCAGGCCGTGGCGCAGATGTTCACCCGCGCCGGCGTGGACACCCGGGTCGAGGTCATGCCCTGGAGCGTTTATGCCAACAAGAACGCCGACTTCAGCGTGTTCCTGTCGTCCTGGGGCGTGAACACCGGCGAAACCAGCAACCCGCTGTCCGCGATCTGCGCCACCCCGGACAAGGCGGCTGGCCTGGGCGTCGCCAACGAGGCCGGCTACTCGAACCCGGCGGTGGATGCCGCTCTCAAGCAGGCGCTGCGGACGCTGGACGACGGCGCCCGCAACGCGCTGCTGGCCGAGGCGAGCGGCCTCGTGTTCCGCGATGCGGCGATCCTGCCGCTGCACTACGAGGTTTCGGTCTGGGGCGCCCGCAAGGGGCTGACCTACGCGGCGCGGGCCGACCAGTATACGCTGGCGACGGGAGTGGGACAGGCATGAACGACACCGCGCCAACGGAGCTGCCGGGCGGAGCCGGCGACCGTGCCCGGGAGATCTACGACCTCGGCCCCACCGCGATGTTCGCCAGCAAGGCGGACCCGCGGTTCCACTACGCCATGTACGTCCCCCCGGCGGTCGGGGACGGCGAGCCTGTCGAGTTGCTCGTGGCCGTCCATGGCACCAGCCGCACCTCGTTCCTGGATTTCCGCGACGGCTTCGCCGCCTTCGGGCGCTGGAACAAGGTGGCGGTGCTGTGCCCCATCTTCCCCATCGGCGTGCGTGGGGACGGGGCGCGCAGCGGCTACAAGTATATGCGGGAAGGCGACATACGCTACGACCAAGTGCTGCTGGCGATGGTGGCCGAAGTCGCGGAGAAATACGGCCAGGACTGGTCCCGCTTCGCCGTCTTCGGCTTTTCCGGCGGCGGGCACTTCGCCCACCGCTTCGCCATCCTGCACCCTGGCAGGCTGTGGGCGGCGTCCATCGGCGCATCGGGATCGGTGACGCTGCTCGACCCGCAGCGCGACTGGTGGGTGGGCATACGCGACCTCCAGGCCCAGTTCGGCATCAGCTTCGACGCCGCCGCCTTGGCGCGTGTGCCAGTGCAGATGCTGGTCGGCGACGCGGACCTGGAAACCTGGGAGATCACCCACAAGCCCGGCAGCGCCTACTGGATGGAGGGCGCCAACAACGCCGGACGCACCCGGCCCGAGCGCCTGCGCGCCCTGGCCCGGTCGTTCGAGGGCGCGGGCGTGCACGTCCGTTTCGACCTGGTGCCCGGCGTATCGCACGAGCGGACCAAGGTGCTGCACCTCGTAGAGGACTTCCTGGCCGGCGTGCTGGCCGGGATGGCCCGGTGACCGGAGAGTCTCGATGCCCGACGCCGTCCCGATGCCCGGTCCCTTGGACATGCTGCTGGCCCAGGTGGACGCCGTCACGGCGCTGGGTGCGGGGGAATGATGCCGCCCGCCTTCCGCGTGGCTCGCGAGGGCAGCCCGCTTGCGGATGGGCTGAAAGGGCGGTGCTTGGCATGAGGCGCCGGCAACTATTGACCGCCGCGGCGGGCGTGCTGGCCGCCCCTGCCCTGCGCCGGGCCGCGGCGGCGGACGGGCCGGTGCTCCGCATCGGCGT
>CAXTDP010000854.1:0-2662 GCA_964242295.1 uncultured Acetobacteraceae bacterium
GCGTATAGTATCGAAGTGGCGGGAGTAGCCCTACATCTTGTGAGAAAACGTTCCAGACTGTAATTGTGCAACAGCCTCTAGACTGTCAAGCATTGCCGCATCACAGCCTCGGCCTTGCCGGAAGCTGCTGGGCGCGACGGGTAGCCTCTCGGGCGCCTTGAACGGGGGCCTGCGCTGATCCATTCGCACCCGCCAAAGCTATGGTTACGGCTCCAACCAAAGGAGCCTGAGCATGATGCCTCTCTCGATCACCGGCATGGGCGCTGCCGTCGTCCTCGGGATCGCCGCCCTTGCGCCGTGTCGCGCGCAAACCTTCGACCCCGATTTCCTTGATCGCATGGCGGAGGAACGCAACGCAGCGAAGGTGCCGGGGAAGCCGATCACCCTTCCGCCTGCGCCGCATCAGGTGCTCACACAGCCGCGGCGCCTGCTGGTGTGCATGAACGTCCCCCAGTGGGCACCAATCCTGGCAGCGCCCCGGCCGGACTCCCCGGTGACCGAACTGGCCAACGTGGTCCGCATCGCGCAGACGCGGCACGTCAAGCTGACTGACTCCAAAACCGGTGCGGTGCAGACGCTCGATCTGCACGACCTGCCGAACGAGTACGTCCAGGGTTTGCGGGACTACCTCGGGCAGACCGGTGGCTTCGATCTGGATGTGTCGATCAAGGACCAGAAAAGCACCCAACCGGCGGAGCAACACTCGTTCGTCGCCATGCAGCTCACCGAAGTGTTCAGCCAATGGCTGATGACCCTGGGGCACATCTTCCGCACCGAAAGCGGCGACATCGACATGCGCGATGTCGTGCTGAACCGCCGCGTGCTGGTGGTGATCCTGCCCGTGCTGGAGGGGTCCGAAAAGACGACGGCTGCGCTCGGCAAGATCATCGTGGCCATGCTCAAGAGCGTCATGGCCCTGAGCCTCGGCGGGCGGGTCGAAGGGCAGTATGAGGACATCATTGCCAATCAGCCGGCCGACGCCTTGGCGTCCTTCCGAGTGGTGTTTGACGAGCTGGTGTACTACGCGACGCCCGGCATGGATGCGATGCTGGCCATGGCACGCAGCCTGCGGATGCAGTTCCTGCTCGGCTTCCAAGAAGCGGCGGGCCTCAAGGCGCGAATCGGCGAACGGCTGTTCTCCCTGTTGGGCAACGCCAACCTCCAAGTCATCATGCGGCTTCAAGAGGGTGGGGAAACCCGCAGCTACGTCGAGAAAACCGCCGGGACGATGCAGGTCACGCAGTCCTCGTCCTTCCGCAACACCTCCGAATATACCAACGAGAGCGTGGTCTCGGACAACGCCGAAATCCGGGAGGTCAACCGGGTGAGCTGGGCCGACGTGCGCAAGCTCAAGCCTGGCGAAGCGATCCTGGTGTTCGGATCGCGCTTGGTCCACGCCCGCATCCCATACACCGCGCTGGACATGGCCGGCGCCGTCCGCCGCAACCGCCCCTGCATCATGCTGCCACCGTCGCACCCGGACCTGGTCAAGGACGGCACCGCCGTTGCCATGGTCCGCAAGGCACTTCTCAGCGGCGCAGGCACCTCCAACGCCGGGCACGCCGACATGTCCGAGGGGCTGCTACTGCTGCTGACCAACTACGGCCGGGAGCTGGCGGCCGGGGTGCCTGCTGCCGAGGCAAGCCAGCGTGCTGCCGTGTCATTGCCAGGTGACCTGCCCGTCTCTGCGCTGCCCTTGATGGCGGAAGATGCGGCGGCGCTGGATGCCCAGCCGCACGCTTTCAGCGGAATGCTGCGAGATGTCGAGACTGATGCCCTGGGAGATACCAGCCCACCACCTGCCATGGTGACGGTCGCCGTGGATGGCGAAGTGATGAGGCATCTCATCTTGATCGAGCGTGCCGGCGGCCTGACGGTGCCGGAAGCCAAGATCGCCGCCCGGGGTGCCCTCTCTATTTATGCGGTCGGGGTCCGGGCGCCACAGCCATCCCACCTGCCCACAGTGCCGCACGAGAAGATCGTGGAAATGATCGACGGGCTGGCCAATGCCCTCGATCCGCAGCCCGCCAAGGCGCGGGCTCAAAGGGAGCAGGTGATCGGATAGTCGGGGGTGGCCGGCCGCAGATCGCAGGGGTTACGCACGAGACTTCTCTCGCTGGCCGTGCCCTGGACGTATCCGAAATTCCTGACGCGGCCTTAACGCGTTGCGCTTCTCGCTCCGTCATCATTCCTTCGTTCGATTGTAAGCCGACCGACAGATCGTCCGAGTTCCAAGCCCGCTTCGATGTCGCTTCGAAAATGGATGCCCGCCCAAAGACGTGACCAGGCACCCTCCTCAGCGCGTTCCTTGAAGTAGGCCGCGTCGTGCGGGAAAAGGTCACTGAGCACGGCTTCAGCCGCCCCATCGCCGCATCCATGGGCAGCCGGATAGGAAGGATGGTTCGGAGCGGGGAACAGCTGGTCAACGCTTGAGTCTACTTGGAACGGGCGTGGCGCCAGGTAGTGATACTTGGCTTCCCAACAGGCTATGAAGGAGTCGTTACTTGCGACCATGACCAAGGCCATTGCACGCGCGGCCCAAGGCGGATCGTCAGCCATTCGGGTCTCGAATATTTCCCTGTTGGTGATCGCGATCCACTCGCGCAGCTCGGGTACGACGGCCCAGAAATACGCTGTCCGTCGGCTGGCCGGGGTTCGCTGG
>CAXTDP010000855.1:0-2655 GCA_964242295.1 uncultured Acetobacteraceae bacterium
GGCTGGCGGCCGAACTGGATGCCGCCACCTCCCGCATCCTGGCCGCCTGGCCGCAAGGCTTGCCGACCGGGCACATCCACGCCGATCTGTTCCCGGACAACGTGTTCTTCCTGGACGGCGCGCTGTCCGGCCTGATCGACTTCTACTTCGCCTGCACCGACGTGCTGGCCTACGACATCGCGGTGTGCCTGAACGCGTGGTGCTTCGAGCCGGATTTCAGCTTCAACGTGACCAACGCACGCGCCCTGCTGCGCGGCTACGCTGGCATCCGCCCGCTCGGCGCGGCCGAGCAGGCGGCGCTGCCCGTGCTGGCGCAGGGGGCCGCCTTGCGCTTCCTGCTGACCCGGCTGTTCGACTGGCTGAACACGCCGGCAGGCGCGCTGGTGGTGCGCAAGAGCCCGATCGACTACCTGCGCCGCCTGCGGTTCCACCTGGCCGCCAAGGATGCGCATGACTACGGACTTTGAACTCCCCGGCGACGCCGCCACCCACTCCGCTTCCACTGAGCCGGTGCAGATCTGGACGGATGGCGGCTGCAAGCCGAACCCTGGCCCCGGCGGCTGGGGCGCCATCCTGCTGTTTCGCGGGCGGGAGCGCGAGATGTCCGGCGCGGAGGCGGCCACGACCAACAACCGCATGGAGCTGACGGCGGCGGCCTGCGCGCTGGAGACGCTGACGCGGCCGTGCCGGGTGATACTGCGCACGGACAGCGAGTATGTGCGGAACGGCATCACCCGCTGGCACACCGGGTGGGTGCGCAAGAACTGGCGCACCGCGTCGGGCGATCCCGTGGCCAACATGGATCTGTGGCGCCGTCTGCTGGACGCGGCCAAGCCGCACGCCATCGAGTGGCTCTGGGTGCGTGGCCATTCCGGCGAAGTGATGAACGAGCGGGTGGACGTGCTGGCGACGCTGGCGCGGGAGAGGCAAGGTGGCAGGTGTGTGTTTACCCATAAAGCGTCAATAGTGAACCCATAAGACGTCGATGAAAATTGAATCCTTTGTAAACAAGCAATTAAAGTCGTGTCGGAAATTGACGCTTTATGGGTAAATCCGAAGTTGACGCCTTATGGGTATTTCCGGCTCGGAATTGACAGCTTATGGCTGCATTCTTGGGCTAGTGAGTCTCAAAGACTTTAGGCTTTAATCTTTACCAGCCATAGGGATCGAAACGCTTCCGTGCAGGTCTGATCAGCCAAGCGCAGCACCTAGCACGCGACCTCGGCGACCATGTGCAGGACGCGCGCTTCACCATTGGCGTCGGCTGGTTGAACTAACGCTGTCCGACCCGGTCACCCGCGAGGCTCGTCGGGCCGGCACCAGGGCACGACGGCCGTGGCAGGCGCAAGCTACGCCTGTGGGCCGACGTCGTCCGCCATCACGGTCGCGGGCCGGCGGCATCTTGGGCCGCGCTGGTCAACCGCGGATGGGCCCTGCGTGCCAAACCACCGGCCCGACGACACGAAAAGCCCATTCCTGGCCTGGCTGCAGGACCTCCACTTCGTATCGCGCGTTGTCGCTCCTGACGACGATTGTGGCGTCGGCCCGCTGCTCCAGCCGCCTGGCGACCAGGCTTCCGCCCACGTCCACCGCATAGACTGCCGGCACGAGCACGACTCTCTCGGACCGGTGCGCCACCAGGACGTCGCCGTCCCGGATGATCGGCTCCATGGCATCGCCGAGGGCGACGAACGACACGAGTTCGCCCGCAGCCAGGCCAAGCCGATGGGACAGCCACCCGAGGTCAACCGGCGGACGCTGGATGGGGGCAGCGGTCGCAGGAGCTTCGGCAGCAGCCTGCGCTCCCCGCTCTCCGCCGTTCGCTATCCAGTCGACCGTCACCCCGCAGACCCGGGCGAGGGCCGCCACGATTGACAGCCTCATGTCGCCCCCCGCCATGTAGTCGCGCAAGGTGGTGTAGGGGACGTTTGCCCGCTTGGCGGCCTGCATGATGCCGACGGCGCCCGCGGCCTCGCGCAGGCGCTCGCCCCTCTCACGCAGCACGCCCTCCTTGTCCACGGCCTCCTCTCCCAACGCACGCTCCAACTCTCAATCCAGACGGCGCGGACGCGAGCAGGCAGGCGGGGTGGCAGCAGAGCGAGGAACAAGCGAGAACCTAGTTGCAGTTACGGTAATCCGCCTATAGCATAGCCGGCAGGCGAATAATCGCCCATGTAGCTCTAAGGCGATGCCATGTTGCCCTGACCCGATGTTCCGTCGCTCCGCGAAACGATTCACTACCAACACATCCTAGGCCCGCGCGCTCACGCGGCTGCCTTCATTGTGCGTGCGCGCGGCCACCAACGCCAGCGCGACGGTAACCAGCCATGCCCGAAACGTGGCGCCGAGAAGTCGCGCCCAGCCCAGCGGAGAACCCATGTCAACGACGATCGCCATGCCCAGCGCGCAAACCGGGGCGGGTCACCGCACGGCACGGCCAATACCGGCGCGGCGCACGGCAGCAGCGACGGCATCGTGCCTCGCCCTCTGCGCGCTCGCGTCATGCGCCCAGGGCATCGGCCCGACCGTCCAGGTCCTTCCGCCCGCCGGCAAGCCGTTCGCGGCCTTCCAGCTGGACCAGCACGACTGCTCCATCCTTGCCGGCAACCAGGTGCGCCCGATGATGGACCAAGCCGCCTACGCCGGGTTGGGCAC
>CAXTDP010000856.1:0-2653 GCA_964242295.1 uncultured Acetobacteraceae bacterium
ACCGGGCGCGCTTCTCCTTGGCGAAGTTCTGCTCGTCGGCGACCAGGATGCGGGCATTCGGGTAGAGCAGCAGGAACTCGCGTGATGCCTGGGCGAGGCAGTGGCCGGGCACGACCATCATGGGTTTCCCTACCAACCCCAGCCGGCGCTGCTCCATGACCGCGGCTGCCATGACGAAGGTCTTGCCGGCGCCGACGGCGTGCGCGAGGTAGGTGTTGCCGGAGCACACGACGCGCCACACCGCCCGCTTCTGGTGCGGACGGAACTGGATCGCGCTGCTCGCCCCGGGCAGCTGCAGGTGCGAGCCGTCGAAGGCGCGCGGCACCAGGTTGTTGAAGCGGTCGTTATACAGGCGGGCCAGCCGGTCGGTGCGGTCGGGGTTGGTCCAGACCCAGCGCTCGAACGCCTCCTTGATCCGCCCCAGCTTCTCCTTGGCCGCCTCCGTTTCCCGCTCGTTCAGCTCGCGCACGTCCTTGCCGTCCACGACCTTGGTGTCCCAGATCTGCGGCACCGCGCTGTTCAGCGCGTCGGACAGCAGCAGCCCGGCGTGCCGGCGCGCGGTGCCCCACTCGGAGGTCGCTGCGGCGCTGCCCTCGAACCGGCTCAGGTCCACGGACCAGATCGCCGCCTCGACGGTGTGGCGCACGTGCGTCGCGATGCCGATCACCTCCGCCGAGAATGTCTCGATATCGCCGGACGGCAGCCACGGCCCGCCCAGGCGCGCGGTGATGTCGGACGGGCGCAGGTCCTCCGGCTGCACCTGACGCAGCGCCTCCACGTTGCGCCCGTAGCGCGGGTCCAGCGCCGCGGCAGCCTCGGCGGCGGCGAGCTTGGTCCGGACGGGGCCGGACAGGTATGCGTCGGCCGTTTCCCACATCTCGACCACGCCTTGGCTCAAGCCGGGATTGAGGAACACCGCCCCGCCCAGCTCGGCCACCACCTGCTCGCGCGGGCGGCCCAGCAGCTCGGCCATGCGGTCCAGATCCACGCAGCCGACCTCGTGCAGGGTCACGGCCAGCGCGTCGGCGGCGGTCACGACCAGCCGTTCCGCCGGGGGATGGATGACGCGCTCGGTGAAGATCGGCCCCATCTTGGCGGTGCCGGTGTCCTCGTCGTAGCTCTCGATCGACGACACCAGCCAGCAGTCGGGGTCGTCGAGGAACGGCTGCAGGTTGGGCCGGCGCACCGTCTCGCGCTCCTCGCCGGTCCTCGGGTCGGTCGAGGTGCTGACGCTGGTGAGGTTGATCGGGCCGAAGTTGCGCTTAAAGGTGCTGTAGGCGACCTTGAGCCTGATCTGCGCCGCCCCCCACGGCTCGTTCGCCTCCTGGGCGCGCAGCACGGCGCGGGTCCAGTCGCGCACGGGGACCAGCGCATGCAGGATGCGGGCGTGCTTGACTGCGATGCCCTCGCCGCCCTTGCCGCTACGCACCTGCACCGGGACCGGCACGCCGTCCAGCACCTGCACCAGCTTGCCGTCGAGCACCAGGTAGCTGCCCTCCTTGACCGTGGCGCCCTCGGCAGCGGTGCCCACCACCAGGCGCTGCGCCGCCGAGCGGGGCTGGACGGGGGCGGCCGGGGTCAGGGGGTGCATGGGCGCAGGGAGGTTTGCCATGCACCTGTCCAGGGCCGCGGCCAGCGCCTCCCCGGTCTCGCCGCGGCAGGTGTAGGTCGGGCCGAACGGCCCGCTGGTGCGGGCGTGCATGCCCAGCACCTGGGCGACGTTCTCGGCGAAGTAGCGGTTGACCTGCAGCGCCAGCTCACCGTCCTCGGCCGGAACCGCCTCCGCCAGCGTGTCCCACGCCGTGCCGCTCGGGGCGGCGCCGGCCGGGCGCTTCTGGAACATCAGCACGTCCACCACGACCTCCGTGCCCGCGGCCTCCTTCATGCTGCCGGCGGGCAGGCGCACCGCACCCACCAGGTCGGCCATGCCGGCGATGTGCTCGCGGGCCGTGCAGTCCGCCTTGTCCATGGTGAACCGGCTGGTGACGAAAGCCGCCAGGCCGCCCGGCTTCAGCCGCTCGATGGAGCGCGCGATAAAGTAGTCGTGCAGCGTGAGGCCCAGCTTGCCCGCGGGGTCGGGGGCCTTCACGGTGCGGTCGGCGAAGGGCGGGTTGCCGATGGCGAGGTCGAACCTCTCGGCGATGCGGGCCTTGGTGAAGTCCTCGTTCCTGACCCAGGCATCGGGGTGCAGCAGGGTGGCGATGGCCGCGGTGCAGGGGTCCATCTCGATGGCGGTCGCGCTCACCTTGCCCAGCAGCGCCTCCGGCATCGCCGCCAGGAACAGGCCAGTGCCGCAGCCCGGCTCCAGCACGCCACCGCCGGTGAAGCCCATGCGGGTCACGGCCTGCCAGATGGCGCGGACGATGAACTCCGGCGTGAAGTGGGCATACTGGGTCGCCCGCCGCAGCCCGGCCATCTGCTCGGGCGTCACCTCCTGCTCCAGCGCCCCGCCCAGGTCCTCCCAGCCGGCGCGGAACGCCTCACCCAGGCTGCGGAACACGCCGTTGGCGAGGTCGGAGGCGCCGTAGCCGATGAAACGGCCCAGCACCGCCTGCTCGTCGGGCGTGGCGTGGCGGCCCTCGCGGGTCAGCTCCCGGGCCAGGCGGATGGCGGCGAGGTTGTCGGCGGCGCGGGCCTTCCAGCCGCGGGCCAG
>CAXTDP010000857.1:0-2649 GCA_964242295.1 uncultured Acetobacteraceae bacterium
TGGATCTGGCCGAACGCGCCGCCGGCACCGGGCGCCCTGCCACCCGGCTGGAGCGGGCGCCGGGCGCGCCTCCCGACGCGCTGACCCTGCGCCTGGCCCAGCCCGGCCATCCCCTGCCCCTGTCCGACACTCTGCCGCTGCTGGAAAGCCTGGATCTGTTTGCCATTGAGGAGGTGCCCTACCGCCTGCATCCGGCGGGGACAGCCGCATCGGCGCACGATGCCGCGCCGGACGCATCCACCGTCGTGCTGCAGGTCATCACCCTGCGCGCCGGCATGGCGGCCGACCCCGCCCGCTACCCCGCCCTGCTGGAGGCACTGGACGCGCTGCTGGACGGACGGGCCGAGGCCGACGGCTTCAACCGCCTGGTGCTGCGCGCCGGGCTGACCTGGCGGGAGTGCTGGCTGCTGCGGGCGATGTATCGCTGGCTCAAGCAGGTCGGTTTCGCCTTCAGCCAGACCGGTGTGGAGGCCGCGCTGACCGCTCATCCCGGCGGCGCCCGCATCCTGGTGGACCTGTTCCATGCCCGCTTTGCCCCGGAGCGCGCCGGCGCCGACGTGGCCGCGCTGGACGCAGCCTGGGCCGCGCTGCTGGACGGGGTGGCCAACCCGGACGAGGACCGCATCCTGTCCCGGCTGATGACGCTGCTGCGCGCGGTGCTGCGCACCAACTTCCATGCGGATGCGCCCTACATCGCGCTCAAGATCGGCAGCGCCGACGCCGGGGACATGCCGGCGCCGCGGCCGTGGCGCGAGATCTTCGTCCACTCCGCCCGCATGGAGGGCTGCCACCTGCGCGCCGGCCCCGTCGCCCGCGGGGGCATACGCTGGTCCGACCGGCGGGAGGATTTCCGCACCGAGATCCTCGGCCTGATGAAGGCGCAGCGGCTGAAGAACGTCGTCATCGTGCCGACCGGGGCCAAGGGCGGCTTCGTGCTGAAGCAGGCGCCCACGGCGCGCGATGCGCTGATGGCGGAGGGCATCGCCTGCTACAGCATCCTCATCAACGCCATGCTGGACATGGCCGACGACCTGCGCGGGACGGAGGTGGTGACGCCCGCCGGCCTGCGCCGCCGCGACGGCGACGACCCCTACATGGTCGCCGCCGCCGACAAGGGCACCGCCAGCTTCAGCGACATCGCCAACGGCATCGCCACCTCGCGCGGCTTCTGGCTGGGCGACGCCTTCGCGTCCGGCGGCAGCCAGGGCTATGACCACAAGGCGATGGGCATCACCGCCCGGGGCGCCTGGGTCATGGTGGCCCGGCACTTCGCGGAACTCGGGCTGGACATCCAGACCGACCCCTTCACCTGTGTCGGCGTCGGCGACATGAGCGGCGACGTGTTCGGCAACGGCCTGCTGGTCAGCCGGCACACTCGGCTGCTCGCGGCCTTTGACCACCGGCACATCTTTCTTGACCCGGACCCGAACGCAGCCCTGTCCTATGACGAGCGGGCGCGGCTGTTCGCGTTGCCGCGCTCGTCGTGGGCGGACTACGACCCTGCACGCATCAGCTCCGGCGGCGGCGTGTTCTCGCGGGCCGACAAGCGCATCACGCTGCCGGAGGCCTCCGCCGCGATGCTGGGCATTGGCGCCGGACCGCACGAGCCTGCCGCGGTGATGCAGGCGATCCTGCGCGCGCCGGCGGACCTGCTGTACTTCGGCGGCATCGGCACCTATGTCAAAGCGTCGGCGGAGTCCCAAGCCGACGCCGGCGACCGCGCCAACGATGCCCTGCGGGTCAATGGCGCCGAGTTGCATGCCCGGGTGCTGGCCGAGGGTGCGAACCTCGCCATCACCCAAGCCGGGCGCATCGAATACGCACGCGGTGGCGCAGGCGGGGCGGGGGGCCGGCTGAACACCGACGCGCTGGACAATTCCGCCGGGGTGTCCACGAGCGACCACGAGGTGAACATCAAGATATTGCTCGCCGACGCCGAGCATGAGGGCGCCCTGACCCGGCGGCAGCGCGACGACCTGCTGGCGTCCATGACGGACGAGGTCGGCGCCCTGGTGCTGCGCGACAACCACCAGCAATCGCTGGCCGTGTCGCTGGAGGTTCTGGGCGGTGGCGCCGACCTGCCCGCCCAGGCCGCGCTGATGCTGCTGCTGGAGCGTGAGGGGCTGCTCGACCGCGCCCTGTCCGGCCTGCCGGACGCCACGGCGCTGACGTCCCGTGTTGCCACCGGCGATGCCCTGGTGCGGCCGGAGGTCGCGGCCCTGCTCCCAGTAGCCAAGCTTTGGCTGATCGGCGCCATCGAGGACAAGGACGCCGACCCCATTGCCGACCCGGCGTTCGCCGGCACGCTGCTTGCCTACTTTCCGCAGCCGCTGCAGGACGGCTTTGCGCCGTTCGCCGGGCGCCACCGCCTGCGCCGGGACCTGGTCGCGACGGTCGTCGCCAACGGCGTCGCCAACCGCCTTGGCCCCGCAGCCCTGGGCCGCCTGGCGGCGGACGGGAGCGCACTTTCCATCCTGCGCGCCGCTTGGCTGGCGTCCGAGCTGTTCGGCCTGGAGCCGCTGTGCGACGCGGTGGTGTTGGTGGTGGTCGAGGTCACGGTACCGCCGGTCACAGTCGCGAGGTCAGAGAGAGAGAGGTCTTGCATGGGTGGTTGCTCCTTGCGAGGTGTCTAGAGCAGGGGTTGTGCCA
>CAXTDP010000858.1:0-2647 GCA_964242295.1 uncultured Acetobacteraceae bacterium
TGCCAGCGACCAGTCACATGGAGTGTCGGACTGGACGGGCGATAGACAACGAGGTCGTCTGCTTTTCCACTCCGGCTCCCGGAAGCCGACAGTCCGGTTCCGTGAAGGGTTTCGGACGCCGCTTGGCGTCGGAAAGTCTCCGAAGAACGAACCCGCGGGCCGCTGTCGCTCGGTATGGGGTTTTAGGCTTCGGGCGACGCTGGAGAGGGTCGCAGCAAAGACTGGATAGAGCACCTGAGCCGGGCAACTGGGCGTGGGCCAGCCCTGTTGAAAGACCAGGCGGTGGAGCTCGGATGAGCAGTCGGCGGGCTTGCTGCTGGGATGGATGCCTGCCGCGCATGCGGCATCGATAACCGCAGCAGGACTGCGATTTTCAGGGTGTCCATGCCGTGCCGGGTCACGACGAACGGCGTCCGGGTGAACACGCAGGCCGCGGTGGCGCGCGTGGTTGGGTGCAGCGCTCGAAGGTCTCGAGGATGAGCATGCGGCCGCCGCAGCAGGGACAAGGCGGCCGGTGGTCCGGCGGCTCGGGTGCCTCGGCCGGCTCGGGTGGTGTTGGTGCGGCGAGAAGCTCGCGGGCACGGGCGAGATTGTCGCGGCGGCTGCCGCTGGCGAGCAGGCCGTAGTGACGGATACGGTGGAACCCGCGCGGCAGGACGTGCAGCAGGAACCGGCGGATGAACTCGTCGCTAGCCAGCGTCATGACCTGGAAGCGCTCGGCGCCATCACGCCGGTAGTCCTTGTAGCGGAATGTCACCCCACGCTCGTCAAGCGCGAGCAGCCGGCGGTTGGAGATGGCGACCCGGTGGGTGTAGCGCGACAGGTAGGCCAGCACCGCCGCTGGCCCGGCGAACGGTGGCTTGGCATAGACGATCCAGGGTTTCTTGCGGGTCGGCGCGAGGTGGCGCAGGAACATCGGTCGGTCACGCAGGGCGACCCGGCTGCCGTGGAACTGCAGCCGGCCCGCGTCGAACAGCTCGACCAGCCGGGTGAGGAACAGGCGGCGGAACAGCTTGCCCAGCACGCGCACCGGCAGCAGGAACGCCGGCCGGGACGACACCCAGCGCTGGCCGTCGGGCGAGATGCCGCCACCGGGCACGATCATGTGGAGATGCGGGTGGTGGGTCAGCGCCGAGCCCCAGCTGTGCAGCACGGCGGTGATGCCGATACGGGCACCGAGGTGGCGCGGGTCGGCGGCGATGGTCAGCATGGTCTGCGACGCCGCGCGGAACAGCAGGTCGTAGATCACGGCCTTGTTCTGGGCGGCGATGTCGGCGACCTCGGCGGGCAGGCTGAACACGACGTGGAAGTAGCCGACCGGCAGCAGGTCGGCCTCGCGGGCGGCCAGCCAGTCGCGCGCCGCGGCGGCCTGGCACTTCGGACAGTGGCGGTTGCGGCAGCTGTTGTAGGCGATGCGTCGGTGGCCGCAGTCCTGGCAGCCCTCGACATGACCGCCGAGGGCGGCCGTGCGGCAGGCCTCGATGGCCGACATGACCTTGAGCTGGCCGAGGCCGAGGTGGCCGGCATGCGCCGCCCGGAAGGCGGGTCCGTGTCGGCGCAGGATGTCGGCGACCTCCAGCGCAGGACGCATGGCGGTCAGCCGCCGGGACTGGCTCCATCGCCGGTCCGACCGCCGATCTGGCCCATGATCCTGTCGAGCGGGCTGGTCACGGTGCGCACGACCTTGGTGGCCACGCGGGTGTAGAGCGCGGTGTTGTCCAGCTTGGCGTGGCCGAGCAGGACCTGGATGACCCGGATGTCGGTGCCGTCCTCGAGCAGATGCGTGGCGAAGCTGTGCCGTAGCGTGTGCGGGCTGACGTTCTTGGTCAGCCCGGCCGCGACCGCTGCCGCTTCGACCACGCGGCTGAGCTGGCGGGTGGTGATCGGCCGTGCCGGGTCCTGGCCGGGGAACAGCCAGCCGCCGGGTCGCATGACGCCCTGTTGCCGCCCCTGCTGCCACCAGGCCCGGAGCAGCCCCAGCAGGTCGGTCGAGAGCAGGGCATGGCGACTGCGGCTACCCTTGCCATGCTCGACGATGATGAGCATGCGCTCGCTGTCGATGTGGCGGACCTTGAGCGACGCGACCTCGGCCACGCGCAGTCCGGCACCATAGGCGACGGAAAGGGCGGCGCGATGCTTGAGGCAGGTCGTGGCCGCGATCAGGCGCGCCACCTCGTCGGAACTGAGCACGACGGGAAGTTTGCGCGGATACCGCAGACGGATCAGCTTGCGGGCAAGGTCCGGCCGGTCGACGGTGTGGTTGAAGAAGAACCGCAGCGCGGCCACGGTGCTATTCATGGCCGGCGGGTTCATCCCGCGCTCGGACTGCTGGATCTGGAAGCGCCGGATGTCCTCGGGGGTGGCTGTGCTGGGTGAGCGCTCGAGGAACGCGGCAAAGCCTGCGACAGTGCGGAGGTAATCGCTGCGGGTCTTGTCGGTGAACCCGCGCACGGTCATGTCGGCGACGAAGCGCTCGCGCAGCGTGCCGCCGGACGTTGCAGGAGAGAGATGGGTCATGGAGAACTCCTCTGGATCGGGGAGCTCTCAGCGTCGGCTTGGGCCTGGGCCCGCTCAAATCATGCGTGTCTCTCGATCATCGACGACCTCACGTGCCGCAACGACCAATCCCGCGATAGCGGGTTCGTTC
>CAXTDP010000859.1:0-2635 GCA_964242295.1 uncultured Acetobacteraceae bacterium
CCGGCGATTGCCGGGCTGCGCGAGCGCGTTGCCGCCGCCGCCAACCTGCGCGTCAACCATGTGCGGATCGAGGGCCGCATCCTCACACCCGAGCCGCTGCTGCGCAAAGCGATAGGCGTCGCGGTCGGCGACCGGCTGCTCGGCTTCTCGCTTGAGGCCGCGCGTGCCCGGATCGAGGAGCTGACCTGGGTGCAGCACGCCACCGTCGAGCGGCATCTGCCCGGCACGGTCGTCGTGCAACTGACGGAGCGCCGGCCCTTCGCCGTTTGGCAGAGCAACGGCAGGTTCGTGCTGATCGACCGGGCCGGCCAGGTCGTCGCCGAGCAGGACCCGGTGAAGGACGCCGCCGCCTTCACCGTGCTGCCCCTGGTCGTCGGCGCCGGGGCGCCCGAGAACGCGGCGGCGCTGCTGGACCAGTTGGCGGCGCAGCCAGGCCTGAGGTCCCGCGTGGTTGCCGCCATCCGGGTCGGCGAGCGGCGCTGGAACCTGAGGCTGAACAACGGCGCCGACGTGCTGCTGCCGGAGGGCCAGGAGGCCGTCGCGATGGCCAAGTTGATGGAGCTGCAAGGGACCCAGGCGTTGCTGGACCGGCCGTTGCAGACCCTGGACCTGCGCCTGCCGGACCGCCTGGTGGTGCGCCCGCAGGCGGAGCCGCACGGACCCGTCCCGTCCGGCCCAAAGCGTCCGACATGAGGAGGGCGCCGGCATGAACGATATGACGCGCAAGCATCCGTTCCCGCCCAAGCTGCCGCCAGGCATGGCACCCGACGCGCCTGCCCGCCTGCGCCCGCTGCGGGCGGGTCCGTTCGGCGTCCTAGACATCGGCACCAGCAAGGTCGTCTGCCTGATCGGGCGGGTGGACGGGGATGGGCAGCTCCGGGTGCTTGGCCTGGGGCACACCCAGTCCCGCGGGGTCCGCGGCGGCGGGATCATTGACCTGGATGCGGCGGAGGCCTGCATCCGGGCCGCGGTCGGCGAGGCGGAGAAGATGGCGGACCACCGCCTGCGCTCGGTCACCGTCAACCTGACCTGCGGCCACCCGGAAAGCCGGCTGTTCGACCTGCAATGGCCCGTGGGCAACCGGTCGGTGACCGAGGCGGACGTACGCCGGGTCGTGCTGGAGGGCCTGGGCCGCGCCTTCTGCGAAGGGCGCGACACCATACACGCCCTGCCGCTGTCCTTCGCCGTGGATGACACCCCGGGGATCGCCGACCCGCGCGGCCTGCACTGCGACATCCTCTCGGCCCGGCTGCATGTGGTGGACGCCGGCACCACGGCGCTGCGGAACCTGCAACTGACGCTGGAGCGCTGCGAACTGGAGCTGGGCGAGCTGGTCAGCGCCCCGATGGCGTCCGGCCTGTCAACCCTGGTGGAGGATGAGCGGCAACTGGGCGCGACCTGCATAGACATGGGCGGCGGCGCGACGTCGCTCGCGGTGTTCAACGAAGGGCAGCTTTTGCATACCGCACAGCTTCCGGTGGGCGGCAACCACGTCACCAACGACGTGGCCCGGCTGCTGTCCACCCCGGTCGCCGAGGCCGAGCGCCTCAAGACCGTCTACGGGAACGCCGAGCCGAGCCCGGATGACGAACGGGAGATCCTGACAACCCCACTGGTGGGCGAGGAGGACCATGACATGCAGCGCATCCCGCGCAGCCGACTGGTTGCGATCATCAAGCCGCGGCTGGAGGAAACCTTCGAGCTGGTGCGCGACCGCCTGGACGGTGCCGGACTGGTGCTGGAGTCCGGGACGCGTGTGGTGCTGACCGGCGGCGCCAGCCAGCTTGGCGGCGCGCGGGAGATGGCCAGCCGCATCCTGGGCCGCCAGGTGCGGCTGGGCCGGCCGGATATCCGCATCCTGCGCGGGCTGCCCGACTCGGCCACCGGGCCGGGTTTCGCCGTGTCCGCCGGGTTGCTGCTGTGGGCGGCCGGCGAGGGCCGCAGCCTCAGCGACCTCGATCTCGGCGTCGAGGAGCGTCCGGCGGGCCTGGTCCGCCGCATCGTCAGTTTCCTGCGAGACCGGGTGTGATGTCGCCCGGTCCGAACCTTACCACCCCCATCAACGGAGGACTCCCATGACCCTCAACCTGACCGTGCCGCAGCAGCTCCACACCGACTTCACGCCGAAGATCACGGTGATCGGCGTCGGCGGCGGCGGCACCAACGCGGTCGACAACATGATCGCGCTCAACCTCCAGGGCGTGGACTTCGTCGTGGCCAACACGGACGCGCAGCAGCTGATGCACAGCCGCGCCGATCGCCGCATCCAGCTCGGGCCACATCTGACGCAGGGGCTGGGCGCCGGGGCCAAGCCGGAGATCGGCCGTGCCGCCGCCGAGGAGGCGAGCGAGGAGCTGGCCCGCCACCTGGAAGGCACCCACATGGTGTTCATCACCGCCGGCATGGGCGGCGGCACCGGCACCGGCGCCGCCCCCGTGATCGCCCGCATGGCGCGCGAGCGCGGCGTGCTGACAGTGGGCGTGGTGACCAAGCCCTTCACCTTCGAGGGCGGACGCCGGGCCAAGTCGGCGGAGGCCGGCATTGCCGAGCTGCAAAGCTATGTCGACACGCTGATCGTGATCCCGAACCAGAACCTGTTCCGCCTGGCCAACGAGCGCACGGGCTGGAAGGAAGC
>CAXTDP010000860.1:0-2630 GCA_964242295.1 uncultured Acetobacteraceae bacterium
TGACCTCCGGACCGACGTGGCACCACGGACCCACCTGCACGCCCTGGCCCAGCACCGCCCCAGGCTCGATCACCGCGGTCGGGTGTATCTGCGTGGGCTGGGTCCGGACTGCTGCTGAAAGGGGAAGGATACTCATGCGACGACCTCGATGGCCCGGCGATGCCGGTGTGGGCACAGACTAAAGAAGCGTAACGGGCCGGGCCAAGACACGGATTGTTACCGGAACAAGAAGCCTCCTGGCGCCTACCTGTCCACGATCATGGCGGCGTATGTTGCCTCCGCCACCGATATCCCTTCCACCCGTGCGGTGGCGGCGAACTTCCAAACGGGACCACGGTGCCGGACCTTGTGGATGGAAATCCGCAGTTGGTCGCCAGGGATTACGGGGCGGCGGAACTTCGCGTTCTCGATGGTCATGAAGTAAACGACCTTGCCGGCGGCATGCGGGCCGAGCGTTTCCACCACCAGCACGGCGGCGGTTTGCGCCATGGCCTCGATGATCAGGACACCGGGCATGACGGGATGGCCGGGGAAGTGGCCCTGGAAGAAGTTCTCGTTCACCGTCACGTTCTTGATGCCGACCGCGGATTCGCCACGCACCACGTCCACTACCCTGTCTAGCATCAGGAAGGGGTAACGGTGCGGGATCGCGTGCATGATCCGCTTGATGTCCAAGACCTCGACCGGCGGCAGGGCTGCCTTCAAAGAAGGCTTGGGCGCGACATCGTCGGGCGTGTTCGGCGTAGAGCCTGCCGCATGCTGCGGCTTCGTAGGCTGCGTGGGTGTGCCGTCCATCTAAACCTACTCCGGGCGGGCGGCGTTTAAGGACTGGGACTTGCGGGCAAGGCGGCGCAGGGTGGCGACACCACGGAAGAACTCTCGGACGGGCTGGGCGGGGCTGCCGACCACATCAGCCCCGGCCTCCACATCCGACATGACGCCAGCTTGGGCGCCGACACGGGCCTTGACGCCGATCCGCAGGTGTCCGGTCAGCCCGGCCTGCGCAGCGACGACGACGAAATCCTCCAGCACGGTCGAGCCTGAGATGCCGGCTTGCGCCACCACGACGCAGCAACGGCCCATGCGGACGTTGTGTCCGATCTGCACCAGGTTGTCGAGGCGAGAGCCGGCGCCGATCACCGTGTCCGGCACCGCGCCGCGGTCTATCGTGCTGTTGGCGCCGACCTCAACGTCGTCCTCCAGGATCACCCGGCCGAGCTGCGGCACGGTGATGAAGCCAGAGGAGGTGGTTGCGAAGCCGAACCCCTCTTGCCCGATGCGGGCGCCGGGATACACGTAAACCCGCGCACCGAGCAGCGCGTGCGTGACGCTGGCTACCGAACCAATCCGGCAATCCGGGCCGAGCACGACATTCTCCCCGATCACTGCCCCCGGCCCGATCCTGCATCTGGCCCCGATCACTGCGCCGGCTCCGATGACCGCAAGGGGGCCAATCTCCGCCGTTGGATCCACGGACGCATCCTGCTCCACCACTGCCGAGGGGTGGATGCCCGGCCGGACCGGCGGCGATGGGTGGAACAGGGCGGCGGCGCGGGCCCAGGCGGCATAAGGCTCGGGCGTCACGATGGCGGCAGTCCCACGCGGCACCCGCGGCGCCAGGTCGGGATGCACGATCACTGCGCCGGCCCGGGTCGCGGCCAGGATGGCCAAGTACTTGCGGTTGTCTATGAAGCTCAGTTCCTCGGGGCCTGCAGCCTGCAATGGCGCGATGCCGCGAAGCGGCCGATCCGAACCGTTGACGGGCAACCCGCCGCCCACTGTAGCTGCAACCGCCGCAAGGCCGTGCGGCCCGGTCCGGCCGAAGAAGCGCGGGTCACCCGCCTGGTGTTGTGCAACCGCCATCCGTCACCGGCGCGGCGGCGGCCCGGACGGGGCGGCAGTTGGGGTCGGAGCGGCCGGGCCATCAGGCGGAGTATTCGGCCGGCCAGCCGGGCCTGCGGCCAAGGCGGCGGAAACGCCCTCCGGCGGCAGTTGCACGGTGGCCATGACCTTGTTCATCTGCTCGACCACCGGCTCGGTGATGTCGAACTCGTTGACGTTCAGCGCGACCTGCGCCCGGTGCAGCACTAGGTTCATGCCGCGGCTTTCGGCGACCTGGCGGATGACGCCGATCAGCGTCCGCTCGATTTGCGACAAGCCGACCTGGGCCGCTTCCTGCATGAAGCGGTTGCGGTCGCGGAAGCTGCGCTGGGCGTTGGTGACGCGATCTTGCAACTCCTTTTCCTTGGCGCGTATCTGGTCGGGCGTCATGCTGGCGCGTTGGCTGACCAGGGCCTGCTGCAAGTCCCGCCAGGCGGCCTGTTCCTTTTGCACGTCCTGGGTCAGCTTCTCCCGCCGCTCGCTGATGGTTTTCTCGACCTGCTGCGCGGCGGTTGAGGCACGCATGATGTCGGGGATGCCCAGCACGCCGATGACTGCGGCCGGCGGGGTCGGGCCGCGCGGGATGGGCGGCAGATCTGGCATCGGCGGTAACTGCACTTGCAACGGCGGGGCGTCAGGCGGGTTAGTCCCGGCAAGGCCGCCGGAGTCGGCGCCGGGCGGAGCGACCTGCACCAGCGGCTGAGCCGCTGGGCGCGGCTGTGGGCGCGGCGCCACCGGCCGGGATGGGG
>CAXTDP010000861.1:0-2625 GCA_964242295.1 uncultured Acetobacteraceae bacterium
GCCGAGTGGGGCGATCTGTGGCAATCGCTCACCCGCCTGCAAGACGAGACCGAGCGGTTCAACCTGGACAAGCGGCACGCCATCGTATCGGGCCTGGACCTGCTGAACACGACATGAGCCGCTTCCCATGAGTCGTTACTACATCACCACCCCGATCTATTACGTGAACGGCGCACCGCACATCGGCCACGCTTATACCGCGGTTGCCGCCGACGTGCTGGCGCGGTGGCACCGGCTGGACGGGCACGAGGTGTTCTTCCTGACCGGCACCGACGACCACGGGCAAAAGGTCGAGAAGGCGGCGCTGGATGCGGGGATGGAGCCGCAAGCCTTCGTGGACAGTGTATCCCAGCAGTTCAAGGTCATGTCGGCGCTGATGGGCGTGTCCAACGACGACTTCATCCGCACAACGGAGGAGCGCCACAAGGGCGCCTGCCAGGCCCTGTGGCGCCGGTTGCAGGACGCGGGCGACATCTACCTCGGCGCCTATGAGGGATGGTATGCCGTTCGGGACGAGGCGTTCTACGACGAGGCCGAGCTTGTCACCCGTGCCGACGGCAGCCGCGCCGCGCCGACCGGTGCGCCGGTGGAGTGGGTGCGGGAGCCGTCCTACTTCTTCCGCCTGTCCGCCTGGGGCGGGCGGCTGCTGGAGCTGTATGAGTCGCATCCGGAGTTCATCCAGCCGGCCAGCCGGCGCAACGAGGAGACCAGCTTCGTCCGCAGCGGCCTGCGCGACCTTTCGATCAGCCGTACCAGCTTCACCTGGGGGGTGCAGGTGCCAGGCGATCCCAGCCATGTCATGTATGTGTGGCTGGACGCGCTGACCAACTACATATCGGCCCTCGGCTGGCCTGACGAAGACGCGCCGCGGTGGCCGTTCTGGCCGGCGAATGTCCACCTCGTGGGCAAGGACATCATACGGTTCCATGCGGTGTATTGGCCGGCCTTCCTGATGTCCGCGGGCCTGCCGGTGCCGCGCACGGTGTTCGGGCACGGCTGGTGGACGGCTGGTGGCGAGAAGATGAGCAAGTCGCTCGGCAACGCCATAGACGTGGCGGCGCTGGTGCGAACCTATGGCCTGGATGCCGTCCGCTACTTTCTGTTGCGGGAGGTGCCGTTCGGCAACGACGGTGACTACAGCGATGCCGCCCTGGTGCGCCGCATGAACGTGGAGCTGGCGAACGACCTGGGCAACCTGGCGCAGCGCACGTTGACCCAAGTGGCGAAGAACCTGGGCGGCGTGCTGCCGGAGCGCGGGGCGCCGACGCCGGAAGATACGGCGCTGCTGGATGCCGCCGCCGCATTGCCGGACCTGCTGCGTGGCCACATTTCGCGGCTTGGTTTCAGCGACGCGCTGGAGGAGGTTTGGCGGGTGATACGCGCTGCCAACGCCTACATTGACCATCAGGCGCCCTGGGCGCTGCGCAAGACCGATCCGGCCCGCATGGCGGCGGTGCTGGGCGTGCTGGCCGACGTCATACGTGCGGTGGCGACGGTGCTGCAGCCGTTCATGCCGGGTAGCATGGGCCGGATGCTGGACCAGCTCGCGGTGCCGGGCGACTCACGCACTTTGGCGTCCCTAGCGGTTCCATTGCCGGCTGGGGCCGTGCTGCCGGCGCCGCAGGGCGTGTTCCCGCGCCACGTCGAGGCGGCGTAGCATCCCATGCTGATCGACTCGCCCATGCTGATCGACTCGCATTGCCACCTCGACACGTTCGGGGACGAGTTGGATGCCGTGCTGGCCCGGGCGGCGGAGGCCGGGGTAGGGGAGGTGGTGACGATCAGCACCCGGCTGTCTCAGGCGCCGGAGCTGATCGCCATGACCCGGCGTCCCGGCGTGTGGTGCACGGTCGGCGTGCATCCCCATAACGCCGGCGAAGGGCCGGTGGCGGACGCGGCCGACATCGCCGCCCTGGCGGCCGACCCGCGCGTGATCGGCATCGGTGAGTCGGGGTTGGACTACCACTACGACCTGTCGCCGCGTGACGCGCAGCAGGCCAGCTTCCGCCAGCACATACGCGCCGCGCGCCTGACCGGCCTGCCGCTGGCGATCCACGCCCGCAGCGCCGACAACGACATCGCCCGTATCCTGCAAGAGGAATGGGATGCGGGCGGACCTTATGCGCTGCTGCTGCACTGCTTCAGCTCCGGGCACGGTTTGTTGGACGTGGCGCTTGGGCTGGGCAGCTACGTCAGCTTCTCCGGGATGCTGACGTTTCCGAAGTCCACGGAACTGCGCGACATGGCGCGCGACGTGCCGGCGGAACGGCTGCTGGTCGAGACCGACGCGCCCTATTTGGCGCCCGTCCCGTATCGCGGGAAACGCAACGAACCCGCCTGGGTCGCCCGGACTGCTTCGGTGCTGGCCGAGGTGCGGGGGATGCCGCCCGACGCGCTGGCCAAGCTGACGACCACGAACTTCCGCCGCCTGTTCGCACGCACGGCTTAGGGGTGCTGCGCGTCACCATCCTGGGATGCGGCGGGTCCGCCGGCGTCCCGCAGCTCGGCGGCGCGGACGGCCGTGGCGATTGGGGCGCCTGCGATCCCAACGAGCCGCGCAACCGCCGCACCCGGTCCAGCATTGTCATCGAGGGACCCGGCGGCGAGCGGCTGCTGGTGGACACG
>CAXTDP010000862.1:0-2625 GCA_964242295.1 uncultured Acetobacteraceae bacterium
CACGCTGCGCCTCGGCGATGGCGGTGCGGGCGGCATCCAGCGCCGTGACCGCGTCGCGCCAGTTGCGCCAGGCCGTGCCGATGGCGGCGCGCACCCGCGGCGGCACGCCGTAAGCGTCCAGCAGCCGGCCATGCACCGCCGGGTCAGCCAAGCCCATCTGGTCGCCCTGGCCCTGCACCTCCACCAATAGCGCCCCGACCCGGCGCAGCAGCGCGACGCCGACGGGCTGATCATTGATGGTCGCACGCGACCGGCCATCCCGCGCCACCACGCGGCGAACCACGAGTTCGTCCTCCAGCACCACGCCCTGCTCCGAAAGCAGGTCCAGTGCGGGATGGCCACGCGGCGGCATGAAGCAGGCGGTGACGCTGGCCTGGTCGGCGCCGGCGCGTACCAGGCCGCTGTCGGCCCGCGCGCCAAGCGCTAGGCCCAGGCTGTCCAGCAGGATGCTCTTGCCAGCGCCGGTCTCGCCGGTCAGCACCGTCAAGCCCGCGTCGAATTGCAGGTCCAGCCGCTCGATCAGTACGACGTCGCGAATCGAAAGCGCGGTCAGCACGGCGGAAGACTAGAACAGGCTGCCAAACGTCCGCGACAGGAGGCCCCGGCCGCTTCCCGGGCCATTCACGACCGGCGGGGCGATCCCGTTATCTGCGAGGTCCGCGTAGCTGCTCTCATACCAGGGGCTGCCCGGGTAGTTGTGGCCCAGCACGGCCGCGGTCCTGCGCGCCTGGTCGGTCAGGCCAAGCGTCAGGTAGATCTCCGTCAGCCGGTGCAGCGCCTCCGGCGTGTGGTTCGTGGTCTGGTAGTCGTCCACGACGCGCTGGAACCGGCCGATGGCGGCGGTATACAGCCGCTGGCCCTGGTAGAACCGGCCGACCTCCATTTCCTTGCCGGCTAGGTGGTCGCGGCACAGGTCCATCTTCAGCCGGCTGTCGCGGGCATAGGCGCTATCAGGAAAGCGATTGACCACCTCCTGCAACGCCGCCATTGCCTGCTGGGTGCCGCGCTGGTCCCGCTGAATGTCGGCGATCTGCTCATAGAAGCATAGGGCGCGCAGATAATAGGCATAGGACACGTTGGCGTTTGTGGGATGCAACTGGATGTAGCGGTCCAGCGAGCCCGTCGCTTCGGTATAATGGTTCTGCAGATACTCGGCGTAGCCGTGCATCAGCTGCGAGTTCACCGCCCACGACGAATAGGGGTAGTTCTGCTCCACCGCGTCGAACTGGTTGACGGCGGTGGCGTAGCGCTTCTGATTCAGCGCATCCACGCCGTTGTTATAGAGTTCTTCGGCCGTTTTGCTGGCCGGATCGGCCTTGGTCTTGAGGGTATCGCCGCTTCCATTCCAGGGCGTGATGGACTTGATCGCTTCGCAGCCTGGCAGCACGGCGATGGTCAGCAGGCCAGGCGCTAGACGGAGTAGGGCGCGGCGGGTGCGGGATGGCGTCATGATGCCGGTCTTATAGCATGACCCGCCCGCAAGCGAAGCGCCGCGTCAAGCTGCCGCACGGCTCCAATCCGCGACTGGCGCCGGTATCTCGCGCCAATTGGCCGCGTCGGCAAACAGCGCGCGGAGGACCCGGTTGTTCAGTGCATGGCCGGAGCGGTGACCGATGAAGCGGCCCTGCAGCCTGGCGCCGGCCAGCGCCAGGTCACCCACGGCATCCAACATCTTATGGCGGACGAATTCGTCCGGGCGGCGCAGGCCAGCGGGGTTCAGCACGCGGGCGCCGTCCACCACGACAGCATTCTCCAACGTCCCGCCCATCGCCAGCCCGGCGGCGCGCAACCCGGCGATCTCCTGCGCCTGCACAAAGGTCCGCGCGTCAGCAAGCCCGGTGCGGAACCGATACTCATCGAGCGATATGGTCAGAGCCTGGCGGCCGATGGCGGCTGCATTGAAGTCAATGGACACGGCAAGGTCCAGGCCCGGACCGGCGCCCGGACGCAGTTCTGCGAACGCGTCGCCGTCGTCCACGCGGACAGCCCGCAACACCTGGATCACCGGAGCCGCTGCGTCCAGCGTCGCAACGCCGGCGCAGTCCAGCAGGAACAGCCAGGGTGCCGAGGACCCGTCCAGCACCGGCATCTCAGGCCCGTCCAACTCGACCAGCAGGTTGTCCACACCGCAGGCGGACAACGCCGCCATCAAGTGCTCGACTGTGCCGACCCGTGCGTCCGGCTGCTCCGCGCTGGCGATCACGGTGCACAGGCGGGTATCGGCCACGCAGTCGAACCGGGCCGGGATGTCTATTCCCAGATCGGTCCGGCGGAACACCACCCCCGACCCAGCCGGTGATGGGCGGAGTGCGACCTGCACCCGCCGCCCGCTGTGCAGGCCAGTCCCGACGCAACAGATCGCAGACCGCAGCGTGCGCTGAACCGGCGCGTCCAGCATGGACTGGAACAGGGTACCGGAAGGCGCCACGAGGTCGTGCAGTCCATCCATGCTTACGCTCCTTGGTCCGCAACGCCCGATGGCCGGGATACTGCTTGCTGATCCAACTAACGCAGGCTTCGTGACAAAGGCCAAGTCAATCAATGTTTCGCGGTGTTGCGGTCTAACGCATTGTAACATCAGCATCTTTTGCGAGGTCGCCGAAATGTGGCAGGGCGCCCGGTGCG
>CAXTDP010000863.1:0-2618 GCA_964242295.1 uncultured Acetobacteraceae bacterium
CGCCTGCCGGGCCGCCTGCGGCGTCAGCCCGGCCGGGCTGCGGGCACGCAGCGCCGCCGCATAGGCCGTGCTGTCGCGGTCCAGGCCGGGCACCTGGAACTCCTCCGCCCCTGCCGGTCCGATCAGCGCCAACAGGAACAGCAGGATCGGCAACAGGTGGCGCATGATGGCCTCTCGGATGCGTGGCGTGCCCAATGTAGCCGGGAGCAGCGCGCCGTTGCTAGGCCCGGCTTGCAGCAGACCAGGACTGTAAGAAACCTGACCACACGCCGACCAATTGCCTATTTCTAGGGCTACTGACCTGTCAGTGCGGACCAGCCCCGATCTTTGTAGGGTGGCATACTGCTTGCGTAGTTGAGCCATCCCGCATGAATGGATCGCCCATGCCTACGCCATCACGCCATGCCCCTGGCTGCGCTTGCCAGAAGGGCACCCTGCGTTGCGACGCACGCAGCCCGGACGCACTCGGGGCCGCTGCCGTCCGCACGGCAGTGGAGCGTGCGGCGTTCGGCGGCGAGGCCGGGCGCCGCCGGATCATCGGCCTGCTGGGCGCCGGCGTCGCCGCAGCAGCCGTGGACCGCGCCTTCCCGATCCTGCGTGCGCAGGAAGCGCTGGCGGAAACTGGTGGGGCGCCGGAGAAGAAGGACCTGAAGGTCGGCTTCATCCCCATCACCTGCGCCACCCCCATCATCATGGCGGCGCCGATGGGGTTCTACGCCCATAACGGCCTGAACGTGGAGGTCGTCCGCACCGCCGGATGGGCCGTGATCCGCGACAAGTCGCTGAACGGCGAATACGACGCGGCCCACATGCTGTCGCCGATGCCGCTGGCGATCTCGATGGGTGCCGGGTCGAACCCGATCCCCTGGAGCGTCGCCGCCATCGAGAACATCAACGGCCAGGCGATCACCCTCGCCAACAAGCACAAGAACAACCGCGACCCGCGTAACTGGAAGGGGTTCAAGTTCGACATCCCCTTCGACTACTCGATGCACAACTACCTGCTGCGCTACTACCTGGCCGAGGCCGGGCTGGACCCGGACCGTGACGTGCAGCTTCGCGCGGTGCCGCCGGCGGAGATGGTGGCGAACCTGCGGGCCGAGAACATAGACGGCTTCCTCGGACCTGATCCGTTCAACCAGCGCGCGGTTTTCGACGGGGTGGGCTTCATCCACGTCCTGACGCGCGAGCTGTGGGACGGCCATCCCTGCTGCGCCTTCGCCGTGCCGCGCAAGATGGTCACGGAGACACCGAACACCTACCAGGCGCTGCTGCGCTCGGTCATCGAGGCGGCGGCCCACGCCAACAAGGCGGAGAACCGCAAGGAGATCGCCGGCGTCATCTCCGCCCAGAATTACCTGAACCAGCCGCCGACGGTGGTCGAGCAGGCGCTGACCGGCACCTATGCGGACGGCCTGGGTGCGGTCCAGCGGGTGCCGGACCGCGTGAGCTTCGAGCCGTTCCCCTACCAGAGCATGGCGCTGTGGATCATGACCCAGATGAAGCGGTGGGGCCAGGTGAAGGGCGACCTGCAATGGCGCGACGTGGCGCAGCAGGTTTACCTGGCGACGGACGCCGGGGCGAAGATGAAGGAGCTGGGCCTGCCGGTGCCCGAAAGCGCCTACCGGTCCCACACCGTAATGGGCAAGACCTTCGACCCGGCCGACCCCGAAGGCTACGTCAACTCCTTCGCCATCCGGCGCACTTGAGGCCAACACCCATGACAGCCGCCTCCCTGCTCCCTCTCCCTCCGGGAGAGGGTTGGGGTGAGGGAAAGGCCGCAAGCGCCAACCCTCCCAGTCCAGCAGCGATCGGTGCCAGCTCTGGCCGGCATAGCCCTGCTTGGCTTCCCTCACCCCGACCCTCTACCGGAGGGAGAGGGAGAAGATGTCCCCGACCCTCCCGAACCCACTCCATCCCTGTGCCATCCCCAGCGACGGCCGGAAACCCCGTCTAATGCCGCTCCGCCTACGCTCCGCCCTGCTGCTCCTGACCATCCTAGTCCTATTCCTAGGCACCTGGCAGATTGCCGCCACCCCCTCCGCCGCCACCGGCCCGGCGCTGGACCCGGAATACGCCAAGCTCCTCGGCGCCGCCGCGCAGCAGGGCCAGCAGACGCCGATGCCACGCCCATCCGACATCGCGGAACGCGCGTGGTTCCACCTCGAGGACCCCTTCTACATTCGCGGCACCAACGACCAGGGCTTAGGCAACCAGCTCGGCTGGTCCCTGCTGCGGGTCTCGCTCGGCTTCGGCCTGGCGGTGCTGCTGGCGGTCCCGCTGGGCTTCCTGATCGGCATGAGCCCGGTGCTCAACGGCGCGCTGGACCCGATCATCCAGGTGCTGCGCCCGGTAAGCCCGCTCGCCTGGATGCCCCTGGCGCTCTACACCATCCGGGACAGCGGCATATCGGCGATCTTCGTCATCTTCATCTGCGCCATCTGGCCGATGCTGCTGAACACCGCGTTCGGCGTGGCCTCCGTCCGGCGGGAGTGGCTGAACGTCGCCCGCACGCTGGAGGCGGGTCCGTGGCGCACCGCCTTCACCGTCATCCTGCCCGCGGCGGCGCCCACCATCATGACCGGCGCCCGCATCAGCATCGGCATCGCCTGGCTGGT
>CAXTDP010000864.1:0-2615 GCA_964242295.1 uncultured Acetobacteraceae bacterium
ATCCCGTGCTCATGCCTTCAGTTTGGGAAGAGCGCAGCCACCCTGAAAGGGGTGCCCCTAACAGAGCCTAACTCAGCGACCCAGTCTATCGCTCCGGATCGTCAGCAAAGCACCCTACGAACCTAACGCCAGCGTCGGCATGCTCTGCTCATTTGTGGCCAAGAAATTAGAACTGAACGGCCCTGTGGTGCAGATCGTTGTCATGCGGCACGGACCAAGCGTGCCCTGAGCAGGTCGAGCTTTGTTCGCCCATAGCTCTGGCGTTTAACCAGCTTGGCTCACTGGCAGCATCCGCGCGGATTTTTACGGTAACGGTCGGGTTATGGTTCACCACTCGCCATGTTTCGCGTCATATCAGCAGGTTATACCCATGCGGAGGTTGGCGTCGACGCAGTATCCAGCCGCCTTGATGCCTGCTCGGAAGTGTCCAATTCACGACAGCATCGGGCATCAAGGGATAATCATAAGTTGATTGCTGCGGGGCTTCCATGGGCGGAAACGCTCTGTCCGATACGGAGCCCTGACACTCACGACAAGGAAGTGGTTGTCGTGAGTCGTCCCTTGCAGCCATCTCGTTCGATACCGTTCAAGCTCGTACCGCAAACATCTTTCAAGATGCTGCCAGTGAGCCAGTTTGAGGACTGACCAAGTGATTGTTGAAATGGATCAGGTCATGATCCCACTCGTGATTGGTTCGTCAGCCCCGCACTTCGGGCAACGTTCAGGGTGGCACGCCCGGCAAAACGGTCGTCCGCAGCTCTGGCAAGGACCCAGGGCAGCCGCAACCACGAGATGCAGCGCGTCGTCACATACCAGGCGCGGCCGCTCGGCAGAAGCGCTCCACTCGCACCTTGGCGTCTCAAGCCGGCGCGCCAGCGGGTTCCAGTCCAGATAGATGGTGCGGTCCGCCTTGCGCCGCCGGACCTGCACCGTAAAGCGGTGCACCGGCATCGCCAACTCCAGCGTCTGCACCCATTCAACCGTCACCCGTGTCGCATACTGGCGGGCAAGGTCGTCGAGCTTGGCGCGATACTCGCGCCCGATCGCCTCGGCCCGCTGCTCCTCGCGTCGCCGCCTCACGTCATCGTCGGGCAAGGCGAGGGCGCGCTGCATGGCCTCCCGGTGCAGGTCGTTGTGGTAGGCGTGCAGCCGGTCCCCGTCACGGACAAAGCGCCGGCGCAGCCCTTTGACGAACGGCGCCAGGGCCGTCTCTATCCGGGGCGGCAACGCCCGCGCGACAAGTCCGAGCAGGCGCGCGCGGTCCCATGGCGCAGGCAGCACGGCATCCTCCGGCAGCACTGGATCGGTCCCGCTGCCGTCCAGGGCCGCCTCGCCAAGGGCAGGCGCGTCGAGCGCGGCCGCCAGCGCCGCCAGCACCGCATCGGGCAGCGCACCGGTCGCGAGGTTGACGCCCAGGCGCAGGGTGAGATCGCGCTTGTCGTCCGACACGGCGGAGATGCGGAAGTCCAGCAGCAGATAGCGCGTCCACGCCGGGCTTACGTCGAGCAGCCGAAAGGTCGCGTTGTCCAGCACGAGTTCCTGGCCGAGCACGCCTTCAGGGTCGCTGGGCGCCCTGGGCGGGGCAGGGAGGATGCGCCGGGTCCAGCGGCCTTGCGGACCCAGCACTTGGGCGAAGCGGCCCAGCCAGTCGCCTTCCAGGCCCATCCGCTGGGCGCCCGGCGGCAGCGCGCCGCCAAACCCCAGGCGGGACAGCTCGCCAAGCCCCAAGGCTTGCTGCACCGGCGGCGGGGCGAGCACCTCCAGCCCCTCGGGCTCGATCGCCTCGACCAGCGCGCCCTCGTGCCGCAGCAGGTCGGCGACAAAGCCCTGCATGCGGCCTTGTCCCTGCGGCTCAGGCGTCAGCGCACCGGCGTCAGGCGGCATCGAGCTCGTTCCCGAACAGCGCCTCGTCGAGCTGCTTCACCCCGTCATACTGCGACCGCGCCGCGAGCAGCTGGTTCTCGATCTCCGCGAAGGCGTCCAGGCGCGCCTGCTCGGTCGTCTGCAGCCAGGCGTCGAGCACTAGGGTGGAGAACTCCTGCTGCTCCTCGATCTCGCCGAGGATCGCGCCGACCTCGCCGACGACCAGCTCGAACATGTTGATCTTCTCGTCGAGGATGCGCAGCACCGCATCCTCGATCGTGCCGGCGGTCACCAGGTTGAACACGAACACCTCACGCACCTGGCCGATGCGGTCGATACGCCCGATGCGCTGCTCGATCGCCATCGGGTTCCAGGGGATGTCGAAGTTGACCAGTGTGTTGCAGAACTGCAAGTTGCGCCCTTCGCCGCCGGACTCCGTGCACAGCAGCAGGGGCACGCGGTCGCGGAACGCTTCGACCGCCGCGTCCTTCTGCGGGCCGGACATGTCGCCCGAAAACGTCGCGAACGCCATGCCCTCGCGGTGCAGCCGGTCGCCCAGGTGCTGCAGGCTGTCACGGTGGTTGACGAACACCAGCGTCTTCTCGGCCGGGTTCTGCGCCAGCAGCCGCATGAGCGCCGCCTCTTTCGCACCGGAGGCGATGGCCCGGGTGCGGGCGAGCAGGGCCGTCCAGCGCGCGTCCCCAGGGCGGCGTTCGGCAAAGCGCGCGATGGCGGCCGCGATGGAGGAGCTC
>CAXTDP010000865.1:0-2612 GCA_964242295.1 uncultured Acetobacteraceae bacterium
GCCGCCGGGCGCCAGGGCGCGTACGGCGCCGCCGAATTCCATCTCGTCCCGCAACAGGCCGGCGCCGCGGGCGGGGCTGCCGGGCCAGGGATCCCGCACCGGCACGGCGGGAGCGTCGGGGATACGGCCCATGCGGATGCTGGGCATGCGGGACATGGCGCGCCGGGCGTCGCGCGCCCACCGGCTAGGCTTCATCAGGCGTGCCCCTTCATGGCCGAAATCGCTGCGGCACGGTCAGGCGCCGCGAACACCGCGGTTCCTGCCACCAGCACCCCAGCGCCGGCCTGCACCACCAGCGGCGCAGTGTCCGGCGTGATGCCGCCATCCACTTCCAACGCGATGGGCCGGCTGCCGATCATGTCCCGCACCTGCGCGATCTTGGGCAGTTGGTCGTGCAGGAACGCTTGTCCGCCGAAACCCGGGTTGACGGTCATCACCAGGATCAAGTCGGCCAGTTCCAGCACCGGCGCGGCGGCCTCCGCCGGTGTGCCCGGGTTCAGCGCCACTCCGGCGCGCTTGCCGAGCGAGCGGATGAGCTGCAGCGAGCGGTGCAGGTGCGGCCCGGCTTCGGCATGGACGATGATGTGGTCTGCCCCGGCCTCGGCGAAGGCGGGGATGTAGGGGTCGGCCGGCGCAATCATCAAGTGGACGTCGAAAGGCAGGTCCGACCTGGCGCGCAACGCCTTGAGCACCGCCGGGCCGAACGAGAGGTTGGGTACGAAGTGCCCGTCCATGATGTCCAGGTGCAGCCACCCTGCCCCGGCAGCGGCAGCATCCGCGGCTTCTTCACCCAAGCGGGCGAAGTCGGCGGCCAGGAGGCTGGGGGCAATGGTGGTGCCCGGCGGGGGCCAGGCGGTGTCCTGGGCGGAGGCTGGGCTGATCATGGCAAGGGTTCTAGGGGGGGTTACCGCTTATGCAAAGGCCAGGGTGACTGCCGGATGCTTCAAAGATGCCTTAAAATGGAGACAGCCGCGGACGCAGCGGCAGCCGGGGCTGGATTGGATCAACCAAACAAGCTCAACGAGGTCCGCCTGTATGGATAGCAGACGTTCTGCCCCCCAAGACCTGGCATTCCAGGTGGGCTTTCAACATGGATTGTCCCTCTGCCGCATCCTTGCAAGCCGCACAACGGCCCAAACCGGAATGGAACCGGTCCTGCGGAAATCCGTGGCCGCACAACGCGGCAACCTATCCCCTGTGCGTTGGGGTCAGCCTAGGCAGGCCCCGTGTAATCGCGGCGATACTACCCCGGTTGTCCCAGCAGGTGCCGCTTCAGGTCCTCTGATGGCGGCGCATTGCCGATGAACCCCGCCAGCAGACGCAACCCAAGGTCCGGATTGGCAAAATCGCCAATCACCCGGTTGTTGAACAGGACCCGCACGCCGCGCCCGGACAGGACGTAAGTCAGCGTGTCCCCGACCGCCGCGGCCGGCGTAGCTGCGATCAGCTTCTCGTAGTCGCCCGCGTCCGACTGCGCGCATTCACCGTGGCCACAGTTCTTGGCCTCCCCTTCGCGATACTGCTTCTCGATCTGAGCCTTGGTCGCCGCGTGCAGGAACTGCATCAGGATGACCTTTGCCCCTGGCGAGGCCATGATGGCTCGGGCGTCGCCGCTCTTCTGCGGCAGATACAGCCCAGCGACATAAACCTTGACGTTGAACACGGTCAGCGTGCGGAGCCCTATGCCATTCAGCACCAGCGTCTGCCCGCCTGCCGAGTAGGTGTCTGGTAACGACGCACCACCCACGCTAGCCGCCTGCGCAGGCTGCAATGGGATCAGGCCCAGGCTCAATCCCAGCGGGACCAAGCACGCCAGCAACGCCGTTCTGCGGTTCATCTTGGCTTCGCTCCATTCAAAGGAAGCGCCGCACTGCGAGGAGGCGCTTGGTTGTACGGCGCCGCACTAACCTTCCGGCGTAACGGAATGGCAGTTCGGCAGCGCTGCCACAAACGGCACCGACGGTATCTGGTTGCATTCCCGCCTTGCTCTGGGCCTGACGGAGTGGGCTAGGGCGTTCACGGGCCGGTGCAGGAAGGGTCTTGCAGGATCAACCCTCGTTGCGCACGAATCGCGCGATGAAGAAGCCGTCCATCCCTCCGCGCTCCGCCCATAATCCGGGATGGGTACGGACCCAGCCCTCCGGCGTCAGCGCCCCGAGGAGGTCCGGCAGCTCCTCCGGGCGCACCGGGTCTGGACGCAGCCCCGGCGGCGCGGCGGCGGCGCGGGCGGTTCCTTCCTCCGGCTGCAGGGAGCAGACGGCATAGACCAGCCGGCCGCCTGGCCGCAGCATCCCGGCCGCGGCAGCCAGCAGGCGGTCCTGCCCGGCGGCGAGGTCCGCCACATCGCGCGGGCGCTTCAGGCGCATCACGTCGGGATGCCTGCGTATGGTGCCGGTCGCGCTGCACGGGGCGTCCAACAGCACGGCATCCAGGAGGACGGGAGGCGTCCAGGCCAGGGCGTCGGCCTGCACGACCTCCACCGGCAGGGCCAGCCGGGCCAGGTTCTCATGCAGGCGGCGCAGGCGGCCAGCGTCGCGCTCGATCGCCGTGACCGTGGCCCCGGCGGCCGCAAGCTGCGCCGTCTTGCCGCCAGGGGCGGCACACAGGTCGGC
>CAXTDP010000866.1:0-2611 GCA_964242295.1 uncultured Acetobacteraceae bacterium
AGGGGGTCTTGCTTGCGCCTGCCCTGCCAGGGATCGCCAGCGCCACCGGAACCGGACTGCCAGGGTCCGCGCTGCAAGACCCCCTCACCCCGACCCTCTCCCGAAGCGGGGAGAGGGAGCAGCTACCGCCCCGTATCCTGATGAGGCCGCTATGACACCGCCCGACATCACCCCCGCCACTCAGCCCGTGTTCACCCCCGCCGATGACGGGTTCCACTTCGCCCAGATGGGCGACCGCTGGTGGATGACGGAAACAAGCTGGTTCTCATTCTGCCACCCGGAGCGCAGGTTGGGCGGCTGGCTTTACACCATGGCGCGGCCCAACATCGGCACCGTCGCCGGCGGGGCCTGGGTATGGGATAATACGGCGCACCTGCCCTGGGAGGTGCCGTACTCGGCGAACTACACCGCTCTCCGCCTGCCGCGGGACCAGGACTTGAAGAACATCGCCCTGCCCACTGGCGTCTCGATCCGGGTGCTGGAGCCGGGCATGAGTTATGCGCTGGGCTTCGTGGATGAGGACCGCTGCCGGATGGACCTGCGCTTCGATGGGGTGATGCCGCCGCGTCCGCTGCGCCGGGCCGGCTCGCCGTTCGGGTCGGCCAGCCACTTCGACCAGTTCGGCCGCGTCACGGGGGAGCTGACGCTGCTCGGCCAGCGCATCGCCATAGACTGCCTGGCGGCGCGCGACCGCTCCTGGGGACCGCGGCCCGAGCACCGGCCTAAGAAAAGCGCCTATGTCACCGGCATCGCCTCCGCGGATGACGCCTTCCTCGCCGTGACGCGCTGGGAGGGCGGCAAGGAGAGCGTCGCCTATGGCTTCATGACCCGCGACGGGGTGACCGCCGACCTCGCCTCCGGCACCCGCACCGTCGAGCGCGACCCGGCGGAGGGTTGGGTCACGCGCATCACGGTGGAGGCCACCGACGAGCACGGCCGCACCCTGCACGCCGTCGGAACCCGGCTGTCCGGCATCATCATCAACCGGCACAGCTTCATCGACTCCAACGGCCTGATTGCCTGGACCATCAACGGCCACCCTGGCCATGGCGAAGATCAAGACATGTGGCCGGTGCACGACTGGACTGACTTCCGCCGCGGCGCGCGGGCGGCCCGCGGCGCGCGGGCGGGCTGACCGGCATGGCGCTCCCACTCGAAGGCGTCACGGTGCTGGATCTCAGCCAGATCTACAACGGACCCTACGCCACCTTCCTACTGGCCGCGGCGGGCGCCGAGGTCATCAAGGTGGAGCCGCCCGGCGGCGAGTCCCTGCGCCGCCGGGGCGTGGTCGGCGGCGCGGCGCTGCCCTTCGCCATGCTGAACGCATGCAAGCGCAGCCTGGTCCTGAACCTGAAAACCGAAGGCGGCAAGGGCATCCTGCGGAACCTGGCGCGCACGGCCGACGTGCTGGTGGAGAACTTCGCCCCCGGCGTGATGGAGCGTCTCGGCCTCGGCTGCGCCACGCTGCAGGCCGCGAACCCCCGCCTGATCTATGCGCAGAGCAGTGGATACGGCAGCAGCGGCCCCTACCGCGACTACCCGGCAATGGATCTGACGGTGCAGGCGATGGCGGGGGTCATGAGCATCACCGGTTTCTCCGACCGTCCGCCGGTGAAGGCCGGCCCGGCGCTGTGCGACTTCTTCGCCGGCGTCCACCTATATGGCGCCATCACTACGGCGCTGTATGAGCGGGAGAAGACCGGCATCGGACGCCAGGTCGAGGTGGCGATGCTGGACGCGGTGTATCCCTCGCTCAGCTCCAGCTTGGGCCTGCACTTTGGCACCGGCGGCGACGTGCCGCCCCGCACCGGCAACCGGCACGGCGGCTTGGCGGAGGCGCCCTACAACGTTTATCCCGCGACCGATGGCTACATCGCCATCATCTGCGTCGGCGATGTGCATTGGCGGTCGCTGCTGACAGCGATGGGCCGGCAGGACCTGGCGGACGACCCGCGTTTTGCCTCCCTTGGCGACCGGGTGGCGCATATGGACGAGGTGGACGCCGCCGTGTCCGCCTGGACGGCGACCCAGTCGAAGGAGGCGCTGTTCGCGCTGCTGCTGGCCCACCGGGTGCCCTGCGCGCCGGTCCGCAGCCTGGATGAGGTGGTGAACGACCCGCACATGCACGAGCGCGGCTCGCTGCAATGGCAGGACCACCCGGAGTTGGGCCGCATCGTCGTCCAGCACTCCCCGCTGCGCTTCGCCGGCGACCCGCTGCGTAAGCTGGAACCTAGCCGCAAGCTGGGTGCCGACACGGATGCCCTGTTGCAGGAACGCCTGGGCCTGTCGCCTGAGGCGGTGGCGGCGCTGCGCGACGGCAAGGTGGTGTGATGGGCGGCATCGTCGGCAACGACGTGGGCAGTATCGTCGGCAATGAGGTCGGCGGCATCGTCGGCATAGACGTGGGCGGCACCTTCACCGACCTGTTCTATTCCCGCGACGGCCGGAGCGTGGACCGGGTATTAAAAGTCCCCTCCACCCCCGACGACCCAGCGCGCGGCCTGCTCGACGCCCTGGCCGCCGCCGGCGTCGAGCCTGCCGGCCTCGACCTGATCCTGCACGGCACCACCATCGCCACCAACGCCGTCATCGAGCGCAAGGGCGCCCGCTG
>CAXTDP010000867.1:0-2605 GCA_964242295.1 uncultured Acetobacteraceae bacterium
TCAGCACCGGCTCGGTCAACCAGGCCGATGCCAGCACGAAGCCGGGCCAGTATAGCGTGCCCAGCAGGTCGTAGGGCATCCCGCCGAGCACGACGCCGGCGGTGAACGATGCCGCCCCAGCCCACCAGGCCAGGTGGCCCGGGGCCGCTACCCACCGGCGCGCTTCCCACAACAGGGCGCCGAAACCGAACCCGGCGCCATTTGCCGCACCAGCGCCGGCTAGCCCCGACAATAGCCCGGCGGTTACCGCGACCAGCACCGACGCCCGTAACCAGCCCGGCGCCCGTAACCAGCCCGGCGCCCGGCTCAGCACGGCGTGGAAGACGAAGATGCCGACTGATCCCCAGAACTCCACCGGCATGGTCCATAGCGCCGCATTCCACCAATGGGTGGCTGTGGCGAAGATGCCGAACAAGGATTGCTCTACCAGCGCCGGCAGGCTGTTTGACTGCCAGGCCAGCCAGCCGAAGTGCATCGCCAGCCAGCTTGACCCGTTCGCCGCCGCGGCCGGCGCGTTCCGCAGGCCGCCCGCGGCCACCACCGTCCAGATCAGCAGGGAGCTGCCTAGGATCGGGCCAGCTAGGCGCACCCAGCGCCGCAGCACTGATCCCAGCAGGCGCAGCACCGGCCTGTCCCCGGGGGCGCCGGCCACCGACGCTTGCAACACGAAGCCGCTGAGCACGAAGAAGACCATCACCGCGCAATCTGGCGACCACAGCAGGATCAGCGGTGTCTTGGATAGGCCGGTTGCTGCCGCGGCGGCGCCCTGCGACAGGTTGCCGCTCAGCAGGGCCGGCTGGAAGGCGTAGGCGAAGTGGCAGAATGCCACCGCTAGGGCGGCTACTCCGCGCAGGCCGTCCAGGTGCTGGTATCGCTCGGCGGGGGCTGGTTGGTTGTTGCCTTTTTCTGCGGGAGAGGGTTGGGGTGAGGGAGTTGCTAAGCGCGGACCTTGGGCTGGGAGGGGGCTGGTCCTGATGGGTTCCGCGGCGCCCGGCTCCGCAGCGAAGACCCCCTCACCCCGACCCTCTCCCGGAGGGAGAGGGAGAAGGAGCGGATTTCGGCTGGGTTCCGGGGAGGGTTGGCTCAACGCAGGAGGTCCGTCACCAGTGCCCGGGGGTCATGGACGTCGGCTATGGTCAGCTCGGCATGGTTGGTGTGCAGCAGGTTGCCGTCGGGGCCGATGGTCTCGCTGTAAACCGTCAGGGTGCCGTCCCAGTCCACCCGCATGCCCAGGGGATAGGATGGGCGCGGCTTGGCAGGGGGCGGCGCACCCGCGTCCAAGCTGGACGGTGCCGGGGCACGGTTGATTGGCACGGCGAGGACGCGCTTCTCCGGCGGCGGCAGCACCAGGACCACGCGCTGGGGATCGTGATGCGCCAGTTGCAGGGCCAGCCAGGTCCAGTCCTCGTCACGCAGATACTCGGCCTGGCGGAAGCTGTCGGGGATGTGCGGCTCGTCGAAGGTGTAGCGGACCTCCACCTGCCAGGCGAGCTTCTCGGCCAGCAGGAGTTCCACCAGGCCGGGGATTTCGTGCAGGTTGGAGCGGTAGGCCATCATGTTGTAGCGGATGCGTGGGGGCGCCGAGCCTGTGCGGCAGGCGTCCAGCAGCTTGGCCCAGTTCTCCCCGAAGATACGGAACCGGGCGCCCTTGCGGAGCCGCTCGTAGATCTCGGGCTGTAGGCTTTCGACCGAGATGTTCAGGTGGTGCATGCCGCTGGCGCCGAGCTGGGCGAAGTAGGCGTCCGGCATCCGCTTGGCGAGGTTGGTGGTATACATCAGGCGGTCGCGGTATTCGGGCGGGACCATGTCTATGAAGCGCAGCAGCTCCGGGTGGATGGTCGCCTCGTGCAGGCAGGACAGCCAGAAATTGCCCTCGGTGACATAGGGCAGCAGGCGCAGCGCGCCCTCGAAGGTTTCGTCCGACATGAACCGGGTGGTGCGCACGCCCTCGTAGTCGAAGGTGCAGAAGGGGCAGCGCAGGTTGCAGTTGTTGACGATGTCCATCGCCACGTGGCTGATCGGCTGGAACGCGGTGTTCAGCAGCGGCGCCAAGGGGAGCAGGACCGGGGTGTCCTGGATGCGCAGCTCCAGCGCCGCCGGGTCGGCGACGGGCTGGTCCAGCAGCACGCGGAAGGCGTAGCGGGCGTCGCCGATGCCCATCTTGGCGAGCTGGCTGCTCCAGTCGCCAGCCTCGCCTCCGGCGATCACCCGGCCCTCGTGCAGTACTTCGTAGCGGAGGCGTTCCGCCGGGTTGGCCTCGTTCCAGGCCCAGCCGGCGAGGTGGTGCGGGCTGCGCTCGTCTATGTAGCCGACGATGCGGAACGGGATGGCTTCCGGGCGGCGGGCGATGAGCGCCGGGGCGTGTTCCAGGGCTGCGCCGCCGGCGGGGCGGACCAGGACGCGGTCGCGCTGGGCGGGGTCGAGCGGCTGGTCGAACAGGGTCAGGAAGCCGTGGGGGCCGACGCCGATGGCGTCCAGCATCTCGCCGGGCTGGTCGGCGGCGCCGCGGGCCAGGACGCGCTCACCGACTTCGCCGGGCAGCACGACTTCATACGGGATGATCGCGGCGGGGTCGTTCGTCGGCTCGCCGTGCCGGTCGACACCG
>CAXTDP010000868.1:0-2604 GCA_964242295.1 uncultured Acetobacteraceae bacterium
CCTCTGGCGAAAGCGTATGCGGAACTCAGCGGCGTTACCCCGCTGCTCCTCAAATACCAGGCCGAAGGCAAGGTGATGGCCCTGCTCGAAGGCAATGAATCCTCAGTTAAGCAGTTCGAGTCGGCAACCGGCCTGACCGTCATGCAGGGCTGCCCACACCCGGGCGGCTCCGCTGGCGATGCGAAGCGCATTGCCCGGCCTGCCCGCCGATGGCAGGTTGCGCCCGCGCCACGGCGGTGCAACCAAGGCGAGATCACACGCCAAGGCTGGACCATACACATGACCCACGGCAGGATACCTGGCACGCCATGAAGATACTCGTCACCGGCGGCTGCGGCTTCATCGGCTCGGCCGTGATCCGGCATCTGGTCCGCACGACCGGGCATACTGTCGTGAACGTGGACAAGATGACCTACGCCGCGTCCGAGGATGCGCTGGAGGAGGCGCGGGGCAGCAACCGGCACATCCTGATCCGCGCCGACATCACCGACGCCCCGGCGATGCAGCAGGTGTTCGCCACGCACCAGCCCGACGCCGTGATGCACCTCGCCGCGGAAAGCCATGTGGACCGCTCGATAGACGGACCCGCGCCCTTCATCCACACCAACCTGGTCGGCACCTTTGTGCTGCTGGAGGCGGCCCGGACCTATTGGGCGGGCCTGGATGCGGCGGCGCAGGCGCGGTTCCGTTTCCACCACATCTCCACCGATGAAGTGTTCGGTGCGCTGGGGCCGAATGATCCGCCGTTCACGGAAACCACGCCATACGATCCGCGCAGCCCGTATTCCGCCAGCAAGGCCGGGTCGGACCACCTGGTGCGGGCGTGGTGGCACACCTACGGGCTGCCGGCTTTTGTTACCAACACCACCAACAACTACGGCCCCTGGCAATTCCCGGAGAAGCTGATCCCGCTGGTGACGCTGAACGCCCTGGAAGGCAAGCCGCTGCCAGTCTATGGCGACGGCAGCAACCAGCGCGACTGGCTGTTCGTGGACGACCATGCCGCCGCCCTGGTGCTGGCGCTGGAACGGGTGGAGCCTGGGGCGACGCTGGCCATCGGCGCGCGGCAGCCGCGCAGCAACCTGCAGGTGGTGCGGGCGATCTGCGCCACCTTGGACGAGCTGCAGCCGGACCCCGCCGGGCCGCGGGAGCGGCTGATCCACTTCGTGACGGACCGGCCGGGCCACGACTTCCGCTATGAGATTGATCCGGCGCGCGCCAATGCCGCCCTAGGCTGGACCGCGCCGCACGGCTTCGACGCCGGGCTGCGGCGGACAATCCAGTGGTATATGGACAACCGCGCCTGGTGGGAGGCGATCCGGGGTGCCCGCTACAGCGGTCAGCGGCTGGGGACGGCAGCGTGAGGAGGGGGGCATGAAGGGCATCCTGCTCGCGGGCGGCAGCGGCACGCGGCTGCACCCGGTGACGCTGGCCAGCAGCAAGCAACTGCTGCCGGTGTATGACAAGCCGATGGTGTATTACCCGCTGTCCGTGCTGATGCTGGCGGGCATACGCGACATCATGCTGATCTCCACCCCCGACGACCTGCCGCAGTTCCGCCGCCTGCTGGGAAACGGGGACAGGTTCGGCGTCCGCTTCACCTATGCCGAGCAGGCGAAGCCGGAGGGGCTGGCGCAGGCGTTCCACATCGGCGAGGAGTGGATCGCCGGGCAAGCCTGCGCGCTGGCGCTGGGCGACAACCTGATCTTCGGCGACCACCTGGGCGTGCTGCTGCGCGCCGCCGGTGCCCGGCCGGAGGGGGCGACGGTGTTCGCCTACCAGGTCCGCGACCCCGAGCGGTATGGCGTCGTTACCTTCGACAGCAGCGGTCGGGCGCAGGAGATCGTCGAGAAGCCAGCCGCGCCTAAGAGCAACTGGGCGGTGACCGGGCTGTATTTTTACGACAAGCGGGTGTCCGAGCTGGCCCGGCGGGTGAAGCCCTCCGCCCGCGGCGAGCTGGAGATCACCGACCTCAACGGCATGTACCTGGAGGAGGGGACGCTGCATGTGGAGCGGCTGGGCCGCGGCTGCGCCTGGCTGGATGCCGGGATGCCGGACAGCCTGCTGCAGGCCGCGACCTTCGTGCAGACGATCCAGAACCGGCAGGGGATGCTGGTCGGCAGCCCCGAGGAGGTGGCGTTCCGCATGGGCTACATAGACGCCGCGGCCCTGCGCGCCTGCGCCAAGGGCCTGGGCAAGACCGAGTTGGGCCGGCTGCTGCTGGAACTCGCAGATGGGCTGCACGCATGAACGTCGAACATCTCGGTATCCCCGACCTGATCCTGGTCACGCCGCCGCGGTTCGGCGATGCGCGGGGGTTCTTCTCGGAGGTGTTCAAGCTCGGTGCGTTCCGGGACGCCGGCATTGACATCCCCTTCGTGCAGGACAACCAGAGCCTGTCGCGTGAGCGCGGGGTGATCCGCGGGCTGCACTGCCAGATCGCGCCGCATCCGCAGGGCAAGCTGGTGCGTTGCATCAAAGGCGCGATCTGGGACGTGGCGGTGGATGCCAGGCGCAGCTCGCCGACCTATGGCCAGTGGGGCGCGGCTGAGCTGTCGGCGGAGAACTGGGCGCAGCTATGGGTGCCGCCGGGCTTCCTGCACG
>CAXTDP010000869.1:0-2600 GCA_964242295.1 uncultured Acetobacteraceae bacterium
CCTCTCCGGCCGGGCGGGTGGCCAGGCTGCCGCAGGCTGGGCAGGTCTCGGGCGGCTCCCAGGCCCGCGCGTCCGGCGGGCGGCGCTCCACTACCACCGCCACGATCTGCGGGATCACATCGCCGGCGCGCTGCAGAACCACGGTGTCGCCGACACGCACGTCCTTGCGGGCGATCTCGTCCTCGTTGTGCAGCGTGGCGCGCGTGACCAGGACGCCGCCGACGTTGACGGCCGCCAGCGCCGCCACCGGCGTTAGTGATCCCGTGCGGCCCACCTGGATCAGGATGTTCTCAAGCTGCGTGGTCGCCCGCTCGGCCGGGAACTTCCAGGCGATGGCCCAACGCGGCGCCCGCCCGACGAAGCCCAGGCGGCGCTGCCAAGCCAAATCGTTGATCTTATAAACAACCCCATCAATGTCATAGGCCAGCCCGGCACGTTCCAAGCCGATCTCGCCCTGAAACGCCGCCGCCGCCGCATCATCCGCCACGTAACGGGACAACGGATTGACCTGGAACCCCCAGCCGCGCAGCCGTTCCAGGTAGGCGTCATGGGTGTCCGCCACCGCCTCGCTCGCGTCGCCCTGGGCGTAGGCGAACAGCGACAGCGGGCGCGTCGCGGTGATCGCCGGGTCCAACTGGCGCAGCGACCCCGCGGCGGCATTGCGAGGGTTGGCGAACACCTTGGCGCCTGCCGCTGCCTGCGCCGCGTTCAGCGCCAGGAAGTCGGCCTTGGACATGAACACCTCGCCCCTGACCTCGATCAGGGCCGGCGCCGGGCCATGCAGGGTTTGCGGGACGGAGGCAACGGTGCGCAGGTTGGCGGTGACATCCTCGCCCTCCGCGCCGTCGCCGCGGGTGGCGCCGCGGACCAGGCGGCCCCGCTCATACAGCAGGTTGATGGACAGGCCGTCTATCTTGGGTTCAGCGATGAAGCCAAGCGGTGCGTCGGGCGGCAGGTTCAGGAAGCGCTGGGCGCGGGCGCAGAACTCGGTGAAGTCCTCCGGCGCGAACGCGTTGTCCAGCGACAGCATCGGCACACGGTGGCGCACCTTGGCGAAGCCCGCCGCCGGCGCCGCGCCGACCCGGCGGCTCGGGCTGTCCGGGCGCACCAGGTCCGGGAACTCCGCCTCCAGCGCCGCATTGAGCGCGCGCAGGGCATCATACTCGGCATCGCTGACCGCCGGGTCATCCAGCTCGTGATAAGCCCGGTCCAGCCGAGCAAGCTCCGCGGCAAGCCGGGATAATTCCGCCGCAGCCTCCTCCCGCGTCACAATGCAACATCCCACTGCTTCCCCCTCTCCCTCCGGGAGAGGGTCGGGGTGAGGGGGTCTTGGCTGCGAAGCAGGGCGCATCCAGTACCGGCGGCATCCAGCCCCGAATCGGCTGAGCCTGCGCCAACCCGCCCCCTCACCCCAACCCTCTCCCGAAGGGAGAGGGAGCAGCAAGCAGTCACGCCGCGCCCAGCAGGCTATCCGCCGCGGCGCGGGCGGCTTCTGTGACGGTCTCGCCAGCCAGCATCCGTGCAATCTCCTCGCGCCGGGCCGGCAGGTCCAGCGGCAGCACCATAGTCTCGTTCCGGCCGCTGCGGGCCTGCTTGGCGACGCGCAGGTGGGCGCCTCCCCGGGCCGCCACCTGCGGGCTATGCGTCACGACCAGCACCTGCACCCGATCGGCAACGCGGGCCAGCCGGTCGCCGACCGCGGCCGCCGTCGCGCCGCCCACGCCGCTGTCCACCTCGTCGAACACCAGGGTCGGAACGGACCCGCCGCTGACCAGCACGACCTTCAGCGCCAGCATCAGCCGCGACAGCTCGCCGCCTGAGGCGATCTTGTCCAGCGCGCCCGGCGCCTGGCCGGGGTTGGTGGCGATCAGGAACCGCACGCTGTCCGCCCCGGTGGCGTTCCAGCGCGCTTCCTCCATCGGCTGCACCTTTACGAAGAACCGCGCCTTGTCCAGCCGCAGCGGCGGCAACTCCGACATTACCGCACCCTGCAACCGGCCAGCGGCGGCCTGACGGGCACTGCTGAGCGCCGACGCGGCATCGGAGTAAGTCAGCCGCGCAGCCTCCGCCGCCGTTTCCAGCCCCTCGATCTCCGCCGTGCCGCTGTCCAGCGCCGCCAGCCGCCTACGCAGCCGCGCCAAAAAGGCCGGCAACTCCGACACCGCGGTCTGGTGCTTGCGGGCCGCGGCGCGCAGGCCGAACAAGCGTTCCTCGGCGGCTTCGAGCAGACGGGGGTCGGTGTCCGCCTCGTTGGCCAGGCGGCTCAGCAGCGTTTCCGCCTCCGCCAGCGCCTCCTCTGCCCGTTCCAGCGCGGCGAGGGCGGGCTGGGCCGGGTTTTCCGCATCCGGCTGCTGCGGCGTGACCAGCTTCTGCAACGCACGGGTGGCACTCCGCAGGCTGCTGGCCGGGCCGGCGTTGCGGCGGTCGCGTGGGGCGATCTCCGACAGCGCCGCCGCAATGGCCTCGGCCCGGCGCTCACCGCCTTGCAGGCGCTGGCGCTCCGCGGCCAGCTCGTCTTCCTCGCCGTCCCGCGGAGCCAGGGTGGTCAGCTCGTCAACGGCGTGGCGCAGCCAATCTTCCTCACGCTGCGCCTCGGCGAT
>CAXTDP010000870.1:0-2592 GCA_964242295.1 uncultured Acetobacteraceae bacterium
CCAGGCGCCGCAGCGGCCAGCTCATCCAACGGGCCGCCTGCCAGCCGATGATGCGCGTTCCCTTGCTCGCCTGCATCTTGGGGGAGACCACCGGCGCCGTGCATCGCCGCACCTTGGCGGAGGCCGGCGTGCCGGTGTTCGCGACGCCCGAGCAGACCATGCGCGGGTTCGCGCAACTGGTCGCACAGCGTCGCGCCTGCGCCGCGGCGCGCGAACTGCCGGCCAGCACGGTGCTGACCCTTGCGCCAGACCGCACCGCGGTGCGCCGCCTGTTCGCTGCCGTCCGTGCCGAGGGGCGCACCGGGCTGCTGCAGGACGAGGCGCTGCAGATCCTGACGGCGTATGGAGTCCCTGTCGTCCCCAGCCGTCCCGCCCTGTCCGCCGACGACGCCTGCGCCGCCGCCGCCATGCTGGGCTTTCCCGCGGTGCTGAAGCTGCGGCGCACCGGCGCCCCGCGCCCAGGTGGTCCCGGCGGCGTGGTGCTGGACCTGCCGGACACCGACGCAGTCCGCCTGGCGGCGCAGGTCTTGGACCGTCGCCGCGCCCGGCTGGGCGGGGAGGAGCTGGCCGAGGGCTTCCTGGTGCAGCGCCAGATGGGCCGGGCACGGGAACTGCGGATCGGCGTCGCCGAGGACCCACTGTTCGGCCCGGCCATCCTGTTCGGCAGCGGTGGCGGTGCCGCAGACCTGCTCGGCGACGTGGCTGTGGACCTGCCGCCCCTGAACCTGGCGCTGGCCGACGGATTGATCGCCCAAACCCGTGCCGCCCGCACCCTGGGCGAACTGCACGAGCAGGCCGCCGCCGACCGCGGCGCCGTTGCCGACGTGCTGGTCCGCATCAGCCAGCTCGTGGTGGACTTCCCTGAGATCGCCGCCATGGACCTGAACCCGGTGTTCGCCGACCCCGACGGGGTGTCGGTCGGCGACGCCTGGATTGCCCTGCGCCCGGCCGGGGAGGCCGGCGTGCTGGCAATAGCCCCATACCCCGCCGAGCTGATGGAGCGCTGGTCGGCCAAGGGCGAACCGCTGCTGATCCGCCCGATCCGTCCCGAGGATGCGGCGGCCCACGCCGCCCTCTTCAGCCGCCTGACGCCCGAGGATATACGATACCGCTTCTTTTCCATGCTCCGCACCCTGTCCCCGGAGCAGGTCGCCCGCATGACCCAGGTGGACTACGACCGGGAGATGGCCCTGGTCGCGGTGCGCGAGTCCACCGGCGAAACCGTGGGCGTATGCCGCCTGGTGCGCGAACCCTACACCACCACCGGCGAGTTCGCCGTGCTGATCGAGCCAGCCATGAAGGGCCGCGGCCTGGCCCGGCGTATGATGGAGTGCATCATGGATTGGGCGCGCTCCCAGGGCATGACGGACATCACCGGCCAGGTGCTATCCGAGAACCGCCCGATGCTGGCCTTCATGCGCCGCATCGGCTTCACCCTGCGCCGCCTGCCGGACGAGCCGGACGTGATGGAAGCCTCGATGACCCTGCAGGAGCCGGCCCTGGCGGTCGCCTAGCGCAGGTTCCACGGCCCGGAAACGCGGGAGCGATGCACAAGCCCTAACCCCGTCACGGCCCAGGACGCCGCAGGGGCACCTTCCTTCTCCCTCCCCCTCCGGGAGAGGGTCGGGGTGAGGGGGTCGGAAAGCGCAGTCGATTCCAAAGACGAACCCGTCCCGGCACCCCCGTCCGTGCCCCGCTCCGCAGCCAAGACCCCCTCACCCCAACCCTCTCCCGGGGGGAGAGGGAGCAGGAGCAGCAGGCTCGATCAGCCCGAGCAGCCCTTCCAGCACCGCCCGTAGCTCCTTCGCCGCCAGGCTGCGCGGCGCCGCCTCCGTCACGCCCATCCCCTCCGCGAACGCCTGGCTGAACGCCGTCCGGTTGCCCAGCATCGCCGGCAGCACCGTCATCCCGCGGGCTTGCAGCTCCCGCAGCGCCCCATCCTTCATCCGGCTGCCGGCACCGACGCGGTTCAGCACCAGGCAAGCCGGCCTACGCTCCGCCGCCGCCAGCTTGAGCGTCCCTTCCGCCGCCCAGATGTCGGGCGCGCTGGGCTGCACCGGCACCACCACCAGGTCGGCCCCGCGTATGGACCGGCGCGCATCGCTGTCAATCACCGGCGGGCTGTCCACGATCACCACGTCGAAGCCGCGGCGCAGCCGGTCCAGCTCGCCCGCCAAACGCCAGCCCGACAGGTCGGAGAACGCCAGCGCAGCCGCCCCTGGGTGATGGGCTCGGCGGATCGCATGCCACCGGGCCAGGCTGCCCTGCGGGTCTATGTCCAGCACGGCCACCCGATGCACCGGCGCCAGTGCCGCCGCCAGGTTGGTGGCCAGCGTGGTCTTGCCGGCGCCGCCCTTCTGCTGCGCGACCGTGATCACCAATGCCATGATCGTTGCACTCCAAGCCATCCGCACATTGCACGGCGGCCCGGACCTGTCCAAGGATGCCTGCCATGTCCGATCCCTCCGCCCGTAGCCCCCATGCCCTGCTGACCCCGGCCGAGATGAAGTTCGAGCCCGCCATCCCCGCCGTGCACTACACGGACGGCTTCGAGAACACCTGCACCCGCATCACCGCCCCCGCCGGCCGCAT
>CAXTDP010000871.1:0-2584 GCA_964242295.1 uncultured Acetobacteraceae bacterium
TGAGTGTGGTTGGTCTGCTTGAGGCAGGGAGCTTCGAGTTGACGCTATGTTTGACCTTAACGATGACGCGAGGGCTGGGTATCGCCGGGTAGAGGTTCTGACCGGGCCGGGCCGGCGGCGGCGCTGGTCGGCGGAGAGCAAGGCGCAGGTGGTTGCTGAGAGCCTGGCGCCTGGCGCCCGGCCGTCCGAGGTGGCGCGGCGTTGGCAGATCTGCTCGCAGCAGGTGTTTGCCTGGCGGCGCGATGCGCGTGCGGGCCTGCTGGCGTTGCCGACGCAGGGTGGCATGGCCGTTCCACCCGGCCCCGACTTCGTGCCGATCCATGCGGAGCCGGCGCTGCCGCCTGCGGCGTCTGTAGCTGCGCTGTTGCCGGCACCGACGTCACCGCTTGCGATCGAGGTGGAGGTGGCAGGCGCCGTAGTGCGCGTGCGGTCCGGCATGGACGTGGCCCTGCTCACGTCGGTGCTGCGTGCGGTGCGGGCCTCGGCGGGTGCGGCGTGATCACCATCCCTGCTGGGGTGCGCGTGCTGCTGGCGACGCGGCCGGTGGATTTCCGCAAGGGGGCGCATGGCCTGGCGGCCTTGGCGTCTGCGGTGCTGGGCGAGGACCCGTTCTCGGGCGTGGTCGTAGTCTTTCGCAGCAAGCGGTCGGACCGGGTCAAGATCCTGGTGTGGGATGCAAGCGGGCTGGTGCTGGTGTGGAAGCAGCTGCAGCAGGGCGGCTTTCGCTGGCCGCCGGTGATGGACGGTGTCATGCGGCTGTCGGCGGTAGAGTTTGCCGCCCTGTTCGACGGGCTGGACTGGACGCGGGTGCAGACGACACGGAGGATTCCCACGCCGACCGTGGCGGGGTAGGATTGCGCGTGATGCGCGCCGCACCCGACACGCTGCCGACGATGCCCGAAACAGCCGATGCGCTGCGGACGCTGCTGCTGGCGGCCTGGGCGGAGCGGGACAGTGTCGTCTCTGAGCGAGACCGGCTTGCAATCGAATGCGAGGCGCTGGCGACGCAGAACGACCGGCTGCGGCACCTGCTGCTGCGGCTCAAGCGCATGCAGTTCGGCGCCCGGTCCGAGCGGCTGCCCGAGGCGCAGCTGCAGCTTGGCCTGGAAAGCCTGGAGCAGGCCATCGCGCAGGGCGAGGCGGAGACCGAGCAGCGCGATCCCGCCCTGAAGCGGGAGCGCGTGGCCCGGCGCCGGGCGAGCCGGGGCGCGCTGCCGGCGCACTTGCCGCGCATCGAGGTCACGTTGGCGCCACAGGATACGGCCTGCCCGTGCTGCCGGGGTGCGATGGCCGTCATCGGCCACGACAGCTCCGAGCGGCTGGACGTGATCCCCGCGCAGTTCCGGGTGCTGGTGACCCGGCGCCCCAAGCTGGCCTGCCGGGCCTGCGAGGGTGTGGTCGTGCAAGCGCCTGCCCCGGCGCGGCTGATCGAGGGCGGGCTGCCCACCGAGGCGCTGGTCGCCCACGTGCTGGTGGCGCGCTACGCCGACCATCTGCCGCTGTATCGCCAGGCGGGGATGATGGCCCGGCAAGGGGTGGAGCTGGACCGCTCCACGCTGTCGTTCTGGATGGGGTATGCCGCGGCCGAGATCGCGCCCGTGGTGGCCCGGTTGCGCGAGATCCTGCTGGCCTCGGCGCGGGTGTTCGCCAATGAGACGGTGGTGCCGGTGCTCGATCCCGGCCGGGGCCGCACCAAGACGGGCTACTTCTGGGCGGTGGCGCGCGATGACCGGCCCTGGGGCGGGAGCAACCCGCCGGCGGTGGTCTACAGCTACGCCCCGGGGCGCGGGCAGCAGCACAACGACCGGGTGCTCGGGGGCTACCGCGGCATCCTGCAGTGCGACGGCTATGCGACCTACAAGAAGCTGGCCGATCCCAAGCGGGGCGAGGAGGCCGTGACGCTGGTGTTCTGCTGGAGCCACGTGCGCCGGGGCTTCTACGACTTGGCCAAGGCTGGCGCGGCGCCGATCGCCGTGGAGGCGTTGGCCCGCATCGCAGCCCTCTACCGGATCGAGGCCGAGGTGCGCGGCAAGGCCGCGGCCGAACGGCTCGCGGTGCGAAAGGCCAGGAGCCAGCCGCTGGTCACGGACCTGCGCACCTGGTTCGAGGCGCAGGTGACCAAGCTGCCGGCCCGCGGCCCCTTGGCCGGCGCGATCCGCTACGCGCTGAACCACTGGGACGGGCTGGTGCAGTTCCTGGCCGATGGCCGCATCGAACTAGACACCAACACGGTCGAACGCGCGATGCGGCCAGTGGCCCTGTCGAGGAAGAATGCATTGTTCGCTGGCAGCGACGAGGGTGGGGCAAACTGGGCGGCCGTCGCCTCCCTGGTCGAGACCTGCAAGCTGAACGGCGTCGAGCCGCAGGCCTACTTCACCGACCTGCTCACCCGCCTGGTGAACGGCTGGCCACAGGCGCGCATCGACGAACTCATGCCCTGGCACTGGGCCACCCCAAAACCAGCCTGACCGTCAAGCCACCACCGCCAAGGGCCACAGAGCATCGCTTACAGCTCACAGGCACAACGAAGACAGCAGGCGTGCCTCGTACCCGACTTGTCGCGCTTGAGCCCAGGCAGAACTGA
>CAXTDP010000872.1:0-2578 GCA_964242295.1 uncultured Acetobacteraceae bacterium
GGGCTAATCGGCCCGTATAGGTATATTCCGACCCCCGCGGAGATGAGTGGTTACGACCGACCTTCTACGGCGGAAACAGGCGCGTGGCGGCCTACAAGGGGGTCCGGTAGATGCCGTAATGGGCCGGCACCGGCGACTAATTGCTGACCTCCGGCGCAGGTCTGTTCAGAGTGGTGGCGTGACGTGCGGACCCGGGTGGTTCGGGTCCGGCCATCAGGAGGACGGCCATGGAACATCATGTTGGAATTGACGTGTCGCTGGAGCTGAGCAGCCTGTGCGTGCTGGACATGACAGGCAAGGTCATCCGGGAGGCGAAAGTCGCAAGCGAGCCCGAGGCGCTGGTCAAGTTCCTGCGCGGGCTCGATCTGACGATCGTGCGGGTCGGCCTTGAAGCGGGTCCTCTATCGCAGTGGCTCTACGATGGGCTGCATGAGGCGGGGTTCGAGGCCGTGCTGCTGGAAACGCGGCACGTCAAGGCGGCACTGTCGGCGATGGCGGTCAAGACGGACCGGCGGGACGCACGCGGGATCGCTCAGCTGCTGCGCATGGGGTGGTATCGGCCGGTGCATCGCAAGTCGGTGTCCTCCCAGGAGATCCGGGCACTGCTCGGCGCGCGCAAGCAGCTGCAGATCAAGGTCATCGACCTGGAGCAGACCGTGCGCGGGCTGTTGCGCGGCTTCGGGCTGAAGGTCGGCGACGTGAGCCGCGGCAAGCTGCCGGCGCGCATACGGGAGCTGGCTGCTGGGCACGCGATGCTGGAGAAGATCGTTGAGCCGTTGCTGGCAGCACGCGAGGCAATGTGGCGCGAGTTCGCCAAGCTGCATCGCGAGGTGCTGGTGATCGTCAAGGAGGACCAGGTCTGCCGCCGGCTGATGACGGTGCCCGGGGTGGGTGCGCTGGTGTGGCTGACCTACCGGGCAGGGGTGGACGACCCCGGGCGGTTCACGAAGTCCAAGTCGGTCGGCGCCTTCTTTGGCTTGACGCCCAAGCGTTACCAGTCCGGCGAGACCGATGTGACCGGCGGGATCACGCGTGTCGGCGACGCCGGCGTACGCACGGCGCTGCACGATGCGGCCAACGCGCTGCTGACGCGGGCGCACCGGTTCAGCACGCTCAAGCGCTGGGCGTTGGACGTCGCCAAGCGGCGGGGCATGCGGAGGGCGAAGGTGGCGCTGGCGCGCAAGCTTGCCACCGTGCTCCACCGCATCTGGGCGGACGGGACGAAGTTCGTCTGGGGCAAGGACCCGGCGGCGGCGACCGCTGCCGCAGCACCGGCGACATAACCGCAAGGAGGCATAAGGTTCGGGGCGGGGTCAGGCGGCCCAGCTCCCACGAGGTCCCTTCGCCGGGACGCGGAGACGGTAAGGCAGGTTCCGTTGCAGTGGCCGGGAGCGATCCCGTATCACGCTGGGTAGATTGCTCCGCCGGCTCCCTCATAAAGCATCATGTGGCGGCCTTGCGCCGATCACGGGCAGAAGCACGAAACCGGCGACTGGATGCACTCTGAGCTTGACGACAAGAGGCCCATTACAGAAGCAACGGAACGTAAAACCTATGTAATGGCTGGCTCGTTGATATCGGCGCCGTGTGCGGCGGGAGTTCGCAGGGGCCGGAGTTCGCCGCGCGCGACGGCGTCGGGCAGGGTGAAGGCGTAGCGGCCGATCATGTTGATGTGTTCGAAGCCGAGCGGCGATAGTCGAGCCATGTCCTCTGGGCGCACGTCGAAGCCCTCGGCCCGGAGCTGGTCCAGCGCCGCGTCCATGTAGATCGTGTTCCAGAGCACGATGACGTTGACCACCAGGCCCAAGGCGCCGAGTTGGTCCTCCTGGCCTTCGCGGTAGCGCTGCCGCAGCTCGCCGCGCTTACCGTGGAACACGGCGCGGGCGAGCTGGTGCCGGCCTTCGCCACGGTTGAGCTGCACCAGGATGCGGCGCCTGTAAGCCTCGTCGTCGATGTATGCCAACAGGTAGAGGCTCTTCACCATCCGGCCCCACTCTTCCAGGGCGCGGGCCAGCCTGGTCGGGCGGTCGTTGGTTTGCAGCGTGCGGATCAGCCCGCCGGCCTGCACGGTGCCGAGCTTGAGGGAGCCGGCCAGACGCAGCAGGTCATCCCAGTTCTGTTCGACGATCGGCATCTTAACCCGGTGCCGCGCCCGGCCATCCAGGGCGCCGTAATCGGCTTTGGAGTCCACGCGCCAGAAGCGCGTGCCGCCGATGTCGGCGAGCCTTGGGCTGAACTGGAAGCCGAGCAGGTGGAAGATCCCGAACATGACGTCGGTGTAGGCGCCGGTGAGCCCCGCGGCGTCCTCCAGCAGCCCACGCCGCTCCTCCGGGCGGGCAGCGATGACGGCGGCCACTCCGCCTTGCCCGACCATGGCCGATGCGCGCGCCCCGCCGGCGAGGTCGGCGAACAGGGCCCGCACGTCGCGCGCACGCACCTCGGCGCCGTTCACCTGATAGGCACTGCCGCTGCCGCGCCCGAGGTGCCGGGCGACCCGCAGCCGCGTTTCGTCCGCGAAGGGTGGCGGGAAGCGGCCCTCCAGCGTCAAGGTCACCTCGGCCGCGTCCCGGCCGGGGCG
>CAXTDP010000873.1:0-2572 GCA_964242295.1 uncultured Acetobacteraceae bacterium
GTAGCGCAGCCAGTCCTCTTCGCGCGCGATCTGGCGGCCGAGCTTGTGCTGGTCGCGCTCCGCCTGCTCCTCGACCTCGTCGCGCCAGGCTTCGTAGTGGGCGAAGCCGCGGTCAATGCGCCGGGTCACGCCGCCGTCGAGCCAGACGATGCTGCGGGACAGGGTTTCCAGCAGCCGCCGGTCGTGGCTGATGAGCACGAGGCCGGCGCGCAGGCTGTTCAACTCGGCCTCCAGCCACTCGATGGCGGGCAGGTCCAGGTGGTTGGTAGGCTCGTCCAGCAGCAGCAGGTCGGGGGAGGGGGCCAGGGTGCGGGCCAGGGCGCAGCGGCGCATCTGTCCGCCGGACAGGTGCGCCGGGTCTTCCTCCCCCGTGAGGCCGAGCTGGTCCAGCAGGGAGCGCGCCCGGTGCAGGTCGTCACCCGGCCCCATGCCGTCCTCGACATAGGCGAGGGTGGACTTGTAGCCGGACAGGTCCGGCTCCTGCGGCAAGTAGCGGACGGTGGTGCCGGGCTGCAGGAACCGCTTGCCGCCATCGGCCTGCAGCAGCCCGGCTGCGACCTTCAGCAGCGTGCTTTTGCCCGACCCGTTGCGGCCCACCAGACAGATGCGCTCCCCGGCGCCGACGCCCAGCTCCGCGCCAGCCAGCAAGGGGGCGGAGCCGAGGCTGAGGCGGATGTCTTGCAGCAGCAGGAGGGGTGGGGCCATGCATCGGGGTATGGGTCGCCGGCGCTTCCTGTGCAACCCGGCTGACCTATGGCACATGGAGGCCGATGATCGGAGGAGCCGCCTTGCCCACCCCAGCCCTGACCCGGCGCGCCGCCCTTGCCATGCCTGCACTGCTGCTGGCCCGCCCTGCCTGCGCCGCAGAACCGCTGCGCATCGGCCTGCTGCACACCCTGTCGCCGGCGCCGCTGTATGTCGCGATGGAGCGCGGCTATTTCGCCGACGAGGGCCTGGCCGCCGAGTTCCATTTCTTCGAGGCCGCGCAGCCCATCGCCGCGGCGGCGGTGTCGGGCGACATAGACGTGGGGATCACGGCGCTGACCGGCGGCTTCTTCAGCCTGGCCGGGCGCGGGACGTTGAAGGTGATCGGCGGGGCGCTGCACGAGCAGAAAGGCTATGAAGGCACGGCGATCTTGGCGTCGCGCAAGGCGTATGACGCCGGCCTGACCAGCCCGGCGAAGCTGGGCGGTTACAGCTTTGGCATCACCCAGTTCGGCTCGTCGTTCCACTACATGGTTGGGCGCATCGCGGAGGCGGAGGGCTTCGACCTGAAATCCATGGCTCTGCGGCCCTTGCAGGGCGTCGGCAACATGGTGGCCGCGGTGCGGACGGGTCAGGTGGACGCGACGATGGCCGTCGCCAGCATGGCCCGGCCGCTGGAGGCATCCGGCGAGGCGCGGATCATCGGCTGGGCCGGGGACCTCGTGCCCTACCAGATCACCGCCGTGTTCGCGCCGGTACGGATGATCAGGGACCATCCGGAGGCGCTGCATCGGTTCGCCCGCGCCTACCAGCACGGCGTCGCCGATTACCGGGACGCCTTCCTGCGCCTGGACGGCGCCGGACAGCCGCTGCGGGACGCCAAGGCGGACGGCGTGATCCCGATGATCCAGAAATATGTTTACACCGGCGATCCCGACGGCCCCCGCAAGATCGGCGAGGGCGTCGGCTACTACGACGAGGGCGGGCGCCTGGACGTGCGGGACGTGGCAGCGCAGTTGCAGTGGTTCGCGGACCAGGGCCTGGTCAAGAACGCGCCGGAGGCGGCAGAGGTCATAGACACCAGCTTCATCGGCGCCCTGCCGGGCTGATGCAGGGATCGTCGGTCCGCCTGACGGTCCAGGGCGTCGGGCATAGCTACGGCAGCCTGCCGGTCCTGGACGGGATCAACCTGGTGGCGGAGCCGGGCCGGGTCCTGGTACTGGTCGGACCCTCCGGCTGCGGCAAGAGCACCCTGCTGGGCATCATCGGCGGCCTGTTGCGGCCGGATCGCGGCGCCGTGCTGATGGAGGGCATGGTGGCCGACGACTGCCTGAACCCGCTGACCCCCGTGTTCCAGGATTTCTCGCTGCTGCCTTGGCGCAGCGTGGCCGGGAACGTGTCCTTGGTGCTGGAGGGCCGGCTGTCCCGGCCAGAGCGGGACGCCCGCGTGGCGGAGGTGCTGGCGATGACCGGGCTGACCGACTTCGCCGGGGCGTGGCCGCGGCAGTTGTCCGGCGGGATGCGACAGCGCGTCGGCATCGCCCGCGCCTTGGCGGTCCGTCCGGCATGCCTGCTGATGGACGAGCCACTGTCTGCCCTGGACGCCCAGACCCGCGCGCTGCTACTGGACGAGTTCGCCGCGCTCATTGCGCGGGCAGGGACTACGACCGTCTATGTGACCCACAACCTGGGTGAGGCCGTGCGCCTGGGCCATCGCATCACCGTGCTGTCTCGCCGGCCCGGCCGGGTACGGGCGGTGCTGGAGATCGACCGGCCGCTCGGCGGGCGCAACCAGGCCGACCCCGATCTGCTGGGGATGGAGGCCCGGCTGTGGGACATGATCCGCGACGACGCCGCCGCGGCGGAA
>CAXTDP010000874.1:0-2565 GCA_964242295.1 uncultured Acetobacteraceae bacterium
CATCGCGCCTTCCCCGGCCGGCACCGCCGCCTGCATCGCGTCGCCGCGCAGGCGCAGCAGCCGGGCGGTGTCGCCGAGGGTCAGCCCCCCGGCGGCGGCGAGGGCGCTGTACTCGCCGAGGCTGTGCCCGGCCACCAGCACCGCCTTGTCCTCCAGCTTGAACCCGCCCTCGGTTTCCAGCACCCGCAGCACCGCCAGCGACATGGCCATCAGCGCGGGCTGGGCGTTCTCCGTCAGGGTCAAGGTTTCCGGCGGGCCTTCGAACATCAGCTTGGACAGCTTCTGCTTGAGGACCTCGTCCACCTCCCCGAACACCTCCCGCGCGGCGGCGAAGGCGGCGGCAAGGTCGCGGCCCATGCCGACGGACTGGCTGCCCTGGCCGGGGAAGACAAAGGCGTGGACGGGCATGGCGTGGGGTGTTCCTGCGTGAACGGCGCGGCGGTATCGCGTCCGGTGGGGGCTGGTGTCAAATCGGCAACGCCCGCGGCGGGTCAGCTATGCTGTCCTTGCTTCGGTTCGATGCCGGGCTGTAACGTAGCTGTCATCCTGTGCCGGAGGTGCCGCATGTGCCGCTTCCTCGCCTATCAAGGCGAGCCGATACTGCTGGAAACGCTGGTGGCTGCCCCCTGCCACAGCCTGATCCACCAATCGCTCCATGCGTCCGAGGCCAAGACGGAAACCAACGGCGACGGCTTCGGCGTTGGCTGGTATGGGGAGCGGCCAAACCCTGGGCTGTATCGGGAGGTGCGGCCGGCGTGGTCGGACGAGAACCTGCTGAGCATCGCCGGGCAAATCCGCAGCCGCCTGTTCTTCGCGCATGTGCGGGCGGCGACGGGAACGGCGACGAGCCGGGCGAACTGCCATCCCTTCGTGCACGGCAAGTATATGTTCATGCACAACGGCCAGGTTGGCGGCTGGCCGGCGATGCGCCGCCGGGTGGAGGAGATGATCCCGGATGAGCTTTACACCGCCCGCGCCGGCACGGGGGACAGCGAGGCGCTGTTCCTGGCTGCCCTGGCCCGCGGGCTGGACCGGGACCCCGTGCGGGCGATGGCGGACACCCTGGCGGAGGTGAAGCGGCACATGCGCGCGGCTGGGGTGCAGGAGGCGCTGCGGTTCACGGCGACGCTCACCGATGGGCATACGCTGTGGGCGTTCCGCTGGGCCTGCGACGCGCGTCCGCCGACGCTGTATTACAAGGAGCTGCCCGGCGGCGGGCTGCTGCTGGTGTCCGAGCCGATTGATGACGACCGGCTGTGCTGGAAGGAAGTGCCGCGGGGCGGGGTGCTGGTTGCGGCACCGGGGGAGCGGGTTCGGGTGGATGTGCTGGATGGGGGGATGGCGGTGGCGGCGTAGGGAAAGAGACATTCCTTACTCGTGGGCCTTCTGACCGCCGCGCCTCCCAAGCTGAGGCGGGATGCCTACACTGCCCGGTCGCGGCGCATCCGCTCCCGAACGGCCTGGGCGAGCAGCCCGGACCGCGTGAAGCCCATCCGCTTGGCATACAGGTCTGCCTCGGCCAGAAGGCTTTTCGGCAGGGTTATCGTGACGCGGGCGGCCTTGTCCGGCAGGTCGGCACGGACCAGGACGCGGGCGGCCTCCACCACGTCGGGATCGGTTGCGATGGCGTCCAGGTCGCTTGGCGGCGGGATGTCATCGCCGTGTTCGGCCGATACCTCGATCCAGCCTTGCAGCGCCTCCTCGGCGCCTCTGGCCGCTTCCTGGATCGTGTCGCCTGCGCTGGTGCAGCCGGGCAGGTCGGGGAAGAACACGCCATAGCCGCTGGCGCCGCGTTCGATGATGGCGGGATAGTAGGCGGTGCTCATGTCAGCCTCCTAGTTTGATGCCTGTTTGGCGTGCGATGCTCTTGAGCGTGCCGATGGACATGTCCTTGCGGGGATGCGGCACGGTGATGGTCCCCGGCTTGGATGGATTGCGGAACTGGTGGTGGCTGCCGGTCATGCGTTCCAACCGCCAGCCATCTGCCTCAATGCGCTGAATGACAGTCCGGCCATCCATGGCGGCGGCTAGGGGCGACAAAAGGCGGCCCGGCGTCGTCGGACGCAGCAGGGCAGACCCAGCGCCCAGCGCCGCAAGCGGAGGCAGCCTACCGTCGCGCAACCAAACCCGTCCGGCCCAGCGGACGTTGCCTTGCAAGCCCGGCAGGCATAGGGCAGCCCGCCGCGACCGGCGCAAACCGCTTTGAAGGACAGCCTGCATGAGGACACCTCTCCTGGCCCTGGCGCTGGCGCTCGCGTTCCATGCAGCCGGAGCCGCCACGACGCTGACCGTCTGCGCCTCGGGATGCGACCATGCCGAGCCGCTGGCGGCCTGGGTGGACGCAGCCGCCCGGGTGCAGCAGCCCGGCGAAAGCGTCCTCATCAAGATCTCCGACGGCACCTACGCCGTGCGCGACCAGTTCTTCACGGACTGCCCGTGCGCCGAACGCATACAGGTCATCGGCAACCCCGGCGCACCGGAGAGGGTCGTGCTGGACTTCGTCAACATCACCGGCACCAACTTCAGCGGCTTTGCCGCCAACAACGGCGGACGCATCGGACTGGT
>CAXTDP010000875.1:0-2564 GCA_964242295.1 uncultured Acetobacteraceae bacterium
GGGGGTGCGGCCAGGCGGCGGCAATGCGGGCAGCGCTGTCGGCACCGAACACGCCGGGCCCTGGCGGCTCCGCGGCGACGCGCGCATAGAACCCGGTGTAGCGCGCGAGGTAGTCGGCGATCCCGCCAGGCGCATTCAGCTCGATGGTGGCAAACGGCCCCAGGAACGACCAGCGCAGCCCCAGCCCATCCGATACCGTGCGGTCCAGATCCTCGGGCGAGATCACCCCGTCCGCCACCAGCCGGAACGCTTCCGCCAGCAACGCGCCCTGCAGCCGGTTGAGCACGAAGCCTTCGGTCTCCCGCCGCACCAGCACCGGCACCTGGCCGACGGCGCGATACACGGCATCGGCGCGGTCGAGCGCTTCCGGCCCGGTCCAGGGCGCGCCGCATAGCTCCACCAGCGGGATCAGGTGCGGCGGGTTCACGGGATGGCCAACCAGGCAGCGCCTGCGGCCCGGCAGCGCCTCGGTGAAGCTGGAGGCGACGATGGCCGACGTGGAGGACGCCAGCACCACGCCCGGCGCGGCCAGCCGGTCCATCTCGGCGAACAATGCCTGTTTGGCGGGCAGCGCCTCCGGCCCGGATTCCTGCACGAAGCCGGCACCGGCCAGGGCGTCGGCCAGGTCCGCGTGGCTGCTGATGGGGCCAGGCTCGTCATCGGCCAGGCCATGCTGCCGCAGCATCGTAAGCTCAGCCTGCACCAGCCCAGGCGCGGCATCCAGCGTGGGGCCGTGCGGGTCGTGCAGCCGCACCGCCCAGCCCGCGCGGGCGAACACCGCCGCCCAGGCCCGTCCGATCAACCCGGCACCGACGATTGCAACTGCTTCCATGTCTCCGCCCCTCATGCTTTGCATGAGCCTATGACGGCGGCGGGTGGAACCAAAGCGGCCCAGCGGGCATAACTTCACGCGTCGCACCCGGACTGGAACCCTGATGGCCGATGACCCCTACAAGACGCTTAGCGTCGCCCGCGATGCGACAGAGCAGGAGATACGCAAGGCCTACCTCAAGCTGGCCAAGACGACGCATCCCGACCTGAACCCTGGCGATTCCGGGGCGGAGGAGCGGTTCAAGGCGGTCAACGCCGCGCACGACCTGCTGCAGGACACCGAGCAGCGCGCCCGCTACGACCGCGGCGAGATTGATGCCGCCGGGCAACCCCGTCCGCCGCCGGGGCCGCCGCCCGGGGCACGGCGTTACCGGGAGCACGCGGAAGGCGCGGCCGGCGCACGCTACAGCGCGGGCATGGGAATGGAGGGAGACGACCTGGGCGACATCTTGTCCGGCCTGTTCGGCGCCCGCGGCCGTGCGGGGTTCGGCGCGAATGCCGGGGCGGGGCCGCTGGGTGGGGCAGACCGGCGTTACTCGCTGGCGGTGTCGTTCCTGGACGCGGTGCGCGGGGGCACGCAGCGGCTGACCCTGCCGGATGGCGGCAGCCTGGACGTGCGCATCCCCACAGGGTTGGACAGCGGCCAGGTGCTGCGCCTGCGCGGCAAGGGCGCACCCGGCGATCCGCCGGGCGACGCGCTGATCGAGGTGGAGGTCGGTCCGCACCCGCTGTTCCGGCGGGAAGGCCGCGACATCCACCTTGACCTGCCGGTCACGGTGGCGGAGGCGGTGCTGGGCGGGCGCGTGACGGTGCCCACCATTGACGGACCTGTCAGCATGGCGGTTCCTGCCGGGTCCAGCACCGGCACTCGGCTGCGGCTGCGCGGACGCGGCGTGCCGGCGGCAGGAGGCCAGCCGGCCGGTGACGCTTATGCGACGCTGCGCATCATGCTGGCGCCCAGCGACCCCGGGCTGGCCGCCTTCCTGAAGGACCGGGCGGACGCGCCGGACTGGAACCCAAGGGCAGGGATGGAGGGGACGCCATGATGACATGGGAAGCCGTGGTGGTGACCGTCGCCGGGCTGGACCGCGGGGAGGTAGAGGGCTGGATCGCCCAGGACCTAGTCCGCCCCGCCCAGCAGGACGGCGACTGGCTGTTCCGCGACATAGACGTGGCCCGGCTGCGACTGATCCAGGAGCTGCGCCACGACTTGCGGCTGGAGGAGGATGCGCTGCCGGTGGTGCTGCGCCTGATGGACCAACTTTATGACGCCCGCCGGCGACTGCGGCGGCTGCGCGACGCCGTGGAACGCGGCGCGGCGCCGGATGCGCGGGATGCGGTGCTGCGGGTGCTGCTGGAAGGGTAAGGTGCGGCTCGGATTAGAGGCTGGCCTACTCCCGTTCTGCTCAGTGAGGGCAATCGCTCGTGACAAGGATTGCTCCGATCCTCTCTCCCTCCGGGAGAGGGCCAGGGTGAGGGGGTGGGTCAGCACCGTCATTGCCCCGTGCGGGTCTTGGTCCAACGGCGCCCAACGTGCCCCGCGCCGCAGCCAAGCCCCCCTCACCCCAACCCCCTCCCGGAGGGAGAGGGAGAAGTCAGACCAGGGTCAGCGTCACCGGGGGCAGCGGCGGAAAGCGGACCTCGATGTGGGCCGGGCCGTCCAGCCAGACCGGCAGGCAGACGCTGCCCAGCATCACGACTTGGCCGGCACGCAGGCCGCCATGCGCCGCAGC
>CAXTDP010000876.1:0-2555 GCA_964242295.1 uncultured Acetobacteraceae bacterium
CAGCAGTCCGCCCGCGCCCATGCCCGCAATCACGCGGCCATCCACCGGCAGCCCGGCGAACAGCCGCGCCAGCACCCAATCAATCCCGTTCAGCCGCGGGCTGCGTGCGCAGCCCGGCAGGACCAGGGCCGGGCGGTCGCCGATGGCGCACAGGCAGATCAGGTTGCCAGGGTCCACCGGCATCCCGAAGTACAGCACGCGCCCGCCGGCCGCGACGATGCCGGCCGGCCCGACGTCGCGCCGGTCCACCACCGCGCTGGCGCCTGCCACCAGCAGCAGGTCCGCTCCATCCGCCATCAAGGCCTGCAGGGCCATGGCGATCTCTGCCTCATCATGGTTGCAGGTCAGCGGCGGCAGCATCGTACCGGTCAGCCCGGCGACGCGGGCGGACGTGGCCGCCGCCGTCCCATCCAGGATGCTCGCCTTCAGGCCCGGCAGCGTCGTCATCACCAGACCCACCCGCAAAGGGCGGAACGGATGCAGGCGCAAGGGAAGCTGCTCCTGCGCTGCAGCCTCGGCCCTACGCAGGGCCGCCTCCGGGGCGGCGAAGGGGATGACCTTGATGGTCGCAACCATGTCGCGTGCCGCGACCGGCGCGGCGTCGGGCAGAGTGCCGACCGTCAAGCTTTCGTCCAGGCCGTTGATGCGGTCCAGCGCCGCCCGGTCCACCTGGATCAGTCCAGACGCCGCCGCAACGAGGTTCACCCGGCCAGTGCTGGCTGGTGACGCCTGCAACCCCGGGCCGACCAGCGCCGCCGCGAGGCGCCGGGCTGCCTCGTCCTCTGGCACGTCACCCTCGTCGAGCTGCGCAGCGATAACGTCAGCCACCCCCTCGGCAGCAAGCGCTGCAACGGCGCCGGCATCGAGGACCGCCCCCTTCTTCAGCACACGCCCCGGCAAGCGCCTGGTGTGGGCCAGGATAGCACCCTCCGCCGAAGCAAGCGGAACCCGGCCAAACCTCATGCCCGGGTGCGCCGCACCGCCACGACTTGGGCCAAGATGGACAGCGCGATCTCCGGTGCCGTCACCGCGCCGATGTCGAGACCCACCGGCCCTTGGATGCGCGCCAGCGCATCGTCGCCGTGGCCCAGGGCACGCAGCCGTTCCAGCCGCGCCGCATGGGTGCGGCGGGAGCCGAGCGCGCCGATGTAGAACGCCGGGGACTTGAGCGCCCGGTCCAGCGCCGGATCGTCCAGCTTCGGGTCGTGCGTCAGGGTGACAACCGCGGTGCGCCCGTCCGGCCGCAACGCATCCAGCGCCTCGTCCGGCCAATCCGTGCTGACCGCGACGCCAGGGAACCGCTCCCCGGAGGCAAAGGACCGGCGCGGGTCGGCGACCGTCACGCCGAACCCGAGACCCGCAGCCATCGGCACCAGTGCCTGGGCGATGTGCACGGCGCCGACGACGACCAGCCGGAGCGGCGGGTTGTAGGCGTGGAGGAACCAGGCCACCCCATTGGCCTGCACCGTCCCGCTGCGGTCCGAACGCAGCACGTCGTCCGCCGGGCCGCGCAGGGCAGGAGGCGCATCGTCGTCGGGCAGCAGCCACTGCTCCCCATCCGGCAAGCGGGTGGCTATCACGGTGGGCCGGCCCTCCGACCGTGCCGCCTGCAAGCGGGTCAGCAAATCCGCATTCATCCCAGCCGCTCGACGAACACCTTCAACTTGCCGCCGCAGGCCAGGCCGACCTCCCAGGCCCGTTCATCCGTCACGCCGAAGTCCAGCAACTGCGGCACGCCGTCCCGCATGGTCCGCGCCGCCGCATCCGCCACCGCACCCTCGATGCAGCCGCCGCTGACGGAGCCGGCCATGCGCCCACTCGCCGTCACCGCAAGCTGGCTGCCTGGCGGGCGGGGGCTGCTGCCCCAGGTTTCCGTAACCGTCGCGAGTGCAACCTGCTCGCCCTCTCGCAGCCATCCCGCCGCGGTTTCAATCACATCCAGAACGTCGCTCATCGTGTGCTCCAAGCCGCGCCGGCTCCACGCGGAGGCGCCGGACGGGACAGCAGGTCCACCAGGGCGCGCAGGCTGTCGAGGCTGTGGACGGTGCGGAACTCGTCCACGTACGGCAGCATGGCCCGGATGCCTCCCGACTTGGGTTGGAACCCGTCCCAGCGCAACAGCGGGTTGAGCCAGATCAGCCGGCGGCAGGAGCGGTGCAGCCGGTCCATTTCCTCCGCCAGCCCGGCGGCCCCGTCCCGGTCCAGTCCATCCGTCACCAGCAGCACGACCGCGCCCTGCGCCAGCACCCGGCGGGACCAGCGGCGGTTGAACTCGGCCAGGGCCTCGCCGATGCGGGTGCCGCCGGACCAGTCGGGCACGGCGTGGGACACCATCTGGAACGACACCTCGGGGTCGCGGAAGCGGAGCTGCCGGGTGATGTTGGATAGCCGGGTGCCGAACAGGAAGACGTGGACCCGGTCCCGATCGTTAGCGACAGCATGCAGGAAATGCAGCAGAACCTGGGCATAGCGCGCCATGCTGCCCGATATGTCGCACAGCACGACCAGCGGCGGCGGGCGCACGGTGCGGGCGCTGCGGGCCAGGTCCACGATCT
>CAXTDP010000877.1:0-2553 GCA_964242295.1 uncultured Acetobacteraceae bacterium
GGTCGCCGCCATCGTGATCGCCGGGCCGGAAGCAGGCCGCCGGCTGCTGCGCGGCGTCGCGCCGACGCTGCCGGAAGGTCCGCCGGCCCCGGCCTCCGCCATCCAGGCCTGGATCACTCCCCCGGCCTATACCGGCGTGGCGCCCGTGTTCCTGCGCCCTGAGCAGCCGGCCGTGTCCGTCCCGTCCGGCTCCCATCTCGTCGTCAACGTCACCGGCGGCAGCGGCGAGCCGTCGCTGGCCCTCAACGGCGACGTCACGCCCTTCCGCGCCCTGGATGCCGCAAGCTGGCAGGCGGAGCGGGATCTTGGCACCAGCGGCACCCTGCAGGTGCAGCGTCGCGGCGGCTCCCAGTCCTGGACGCTGACCGCCATCCCCGACCAGCCCCCGACCACCGCGTTCTCGGAGCCGCCGGGACCGGCGCGGGCCGTGCGCGGCAGCACGCCCCAGGTCCGCCTGCCCTGGCGCGCATCGGATGACTACGGTCTCGCCAGCGTCGGCATCGAGATGCGCCTGCGGGACCGTGCGGATGCCCCCCCGATCAAGGTGCCGGTGCCGCTGGCCGGCACCCCCAAGACCGCCGCCGGAGCCGCCACGCAGGACCTGTCCGCCCATCCCTGGGCCGGGCTGCCCGTGCAGGGCCGCGTGGTGGCGCGCGACGCGCCGGGTCAGCCCGGCAGCAGCGCCGACGCGGAGTTCGTGCTGCCGGAACGCCAGTTCGACAACCCGCTCGCCCGCGCCGTGCTGGACATACGGCGGCAGCTCAGCCTGACCCCGGACGAGCGCAACCCGGCGGCACAGTTGCTCGACGTCCTCACCGAACAGCCCAAGGCATACGACTACTCGGCCGGCGTGGCGCTCAACATGCGTTCGGTCTCCGCCCTGCTGCGCCGCGGGCGCGGCCAGGACGCCGTGGACGAGGCCCAGGCCCGCATGTGGGAACTGGCGCTGTCGCTGGAGGATGGCGCCCCGGACCGCACCGCCCGCGCGTTGGAGGAGGCGCGCCAAGCTATGCGCGACGCCGTCGAGGCCAAGCCCGACACCCCGGAAAAGCAGGCCGAGCTGGAGAAGCGCATCGAGGAGCTACGCGAAGCCATCCAGCGCCATATGGAGGCGCTGACCAAGCAGGCGCAGAAGGACGGCACGGAAATCCCGCTCGACCCCAACTCGCCCGCCATGAACCAGCGCGAACTCGACCGCATGGCCCAGGAGATGCAGAAGGCCGCCAAGGAAGGCCGCATGGATGACGCCAAGCGGCAGATGGCGGAGCTGGAGCAGTTGCTGGAGCAGTTGCAGAACGCCCGCCCGGAAAGCAGCGAAGCGCGCGAGCAGCGCAACGCCGAGCGCCGCGAGCGTGGCAAGCAGCAGCAGAGCGCCGTCCAGGACATGGTCCGCCGCGAGGGCGCCCTGGTTGACCGCTCGCAGTCCCGGCCAAACGCCGACCGCCGCCTTCCCAGCCAGCGCGACAACGCCCAGCGCCAATCCGGCGAGTCCCCGGAGCGTCAGCAGGGCGACCCGTCGCAGCAATCGGCGAGCGATCCGTCACAGCAGTCACCCGGCAGTCCCGCCCAGCGCCCGACCCCCGGATCTGCGCAGCGCCAAACCGACGGCAAGCAGCAGCGGGCCATGCGCCGGGCCTTGGGCGAGCTGATGCAGCGCTTCGGTGACCTGACCGGCCAGGTGCCGCCCAGCCTCGGCGAAGCCGACACCGCCATGCGCGACGCCACCCAGGCCTTGCAGGACGGGCGCGACGACTTCGCCGGTGCGGCGCAGCAGCGTGCCATCGAGGCGTTGCAGAAGGGTGGCCGCGACATGGGCCAGGCAATGGCCCGCCAGTTCGGCACCGGCGAGCAGCCCGGCGAGGGTGAACCCGGCGAAGGCGAGGGCGAGCAGGATGCCAACGGCAACGGCAGCGGCAACCAGCCCGGCACCCGGCAGGGCGGCAACGACCGGCCCGGCCCCGATGGCCGCACTGGCCCTTCGCGGCGGCAGGCCCGCCGCGACCCGCTAGGCCGCGAGTTGCCGGGAGGCGACCTCAGCAGCGGCGACCAGGTGCGGGTGCCCGACCAGATGGAAGAAGCCCGCACCCGCGCCCTGCAAGAGGAGCTGCGCCGCCGCGGCGCCGAACGCACCCGGCCGCAGCCCGAACTGGACTACATAGACCGGCTGCTGAAGACGTACTAGGACCGGTAGCAGGCGGACCCGGGCCGCCTCAGGCCCGGCCGCATTCCGCCGCATATGCCGACAGGGTGTCCTAACGCCGTAGCAGCCCGAGCGCCGAATACAGCCGCTCGCTCGGCGGCCAGACCCGCATCATGTCCGACCGCCAGGCAATCATCGCCCACACCAGCACGCCGAGCAGCACCAGGCTGCCGACCCAGGCGACCAGGACAGGCATGCCAGGCACAAGAGGCCGGACAGCAAGGAGCCGCCCCCGCAGGCCGTCCGCCGCCGCGGCAGGCGCCGGCTGGGATGCCGGTTCAGGCGCCGGCAGGCTCGGCATCGCCGCCTCGGGCGGCTCCGGTGCTGCAACCTCGTGCACCACCGCCGGAGCA
>CAXTDP010000878.1:0-2549 GCA_964242295.1 uncultured Acetobacteraceae bacterium
CCTTGCCGGTGGGCTGCACCGGCACGTTGAGGCTGATGGCGACGGTCTCGATCTCACCCTTCGACAGGCAAGACAGGAACTCCACCGTTGCCATGTTCGGCAGGTGCGCGTCTGCGCCGATGGCTTCGGCGGCGACGCAGGCGAGATGACCGCTGCTGGAGTGGTTCTCCCGGCAGGACAGGGCGTGGACCAGCATCGTCCGGGCGGTGTCCCGAAGCAGTGCCGGGTCGTGCGTGAGCGCTCCCCCTTCGGCCAGGGTGCCAGCGATCCGGGCAGTGGCGCCGTGGCCCAGGTTGGTCCAGCCAGCGATCCCTGTCTTGATCTCGACGTTGTTGCCGCCGAGTGCCAGCACCAGCAGGCCGATCAGCACGTCGTCGGTGATCGGCTCGTCTCGCAGGGCGGCGTGCAGGGCTTCCGTCCGCATGTCGCCGATCATCGCCTCGCCCTTCTGCGTCACCGCGGCCCGCGGCTTCTTCTGGTCGGCGTCCGGTCCGGCTGCGCCGGGGCCAGCTCCGGCGCTGTTGGAGGGCTGGGCTTTCGGGAGGCGATAAACGATGGTGTCCACCTTGCCGGTGCGCTCGTCCAAGTGGTAGCCGACGTGGTCCTCCGGTCCTGGCTTGCCGTAGGTCCGGATGGCGTCTCGTGGCAGCTTGGCCTCGCCGTATTGACCGGAGGACAGGATGACGCCCCGCTCGGGCAGGTTCGCCTCGATCCACGCCTGCTGGGCCGAGAGGAACCCGTCCACGTTCGTGGTGGTGCGGCTGTCCTGGTCGGCTGGGGCGAACAGGTCCTCCGTGTAGCTGACGCCGTAGGCTTCGGCGTAGTCGGCGTCGAACAGGGCGTCGGCGGCCTTCATCTCCCGACGCTTCAGCGCGTCGGCCAACGCCCACCAGGAAACCCTCTCACCCTTCTTGGGCTTGTTCTTCTTCCACGCCGCCGCTTGCTCCTCCGTGGCCGCGGAGGCAATGATCCGCAGTTCGCCCTCGGCCGGCATGTCGCCGGCGTGCATGCGGTCCAGCATCGCGGGCAGGATGCTGGCGAGCAGGCGCAGCTTGCGGATGGTGCGGACCGTCAGCACCAGCACGTTGCTGATGGCCTCCTCCGTCCAGCGATCGGAGACCAGCCGCTCTATGGCCCGCCACTGGTCCACCGCCGACATCTGCTTGCGCACGATGTTCTCCAGCACGGCGCGGATCTGGTCGTCGTCGGCCCGCTCGTCGGCGCCGAGCACCAGCACCTCGATCACCTCAAGCTTGAGGGCGAGGGCGGCGCGCAGGCGGCGACTGCCGTAGCGCACGGTGAGGCCCTTGGGCATCTCGCGCACCACGGGCGGCTGCAGGATGCCGACGGCTGCGATGCTGAGGCGCATCTGCTCGTCGGCGTGGTCGGGTGCGGCTCTGCCGCGGGGGTTGTCGGGGTTGTCGATCAGGCTGCGCGGATCGACGGTCTTGAGTTCCATGGGTGCTGCTCCTGGGTGGGGTCTTCGTCCTGCCCTCTTCTCTGGCCTGACCCCTCCCCAGCCCTGCATCCCGGCGTGCGGGGCAAGGGCGCGCGCAGCGCGGGCCGCGTGCGGCCTTTACCCTTGCGGCGCGCGCCGGGACGCGGGAACGACCCGTTGTTTCCGCCCATTCCCCTCCCCTGCGCTCCCCCCCGTCCGCAACTCGCCCATTGCCGTTCAGCCCTGGGATGCGTCGATGCTGCGGCGCACAAAAACTTCACTTGCCGCTGGACTCGTAAATGCTACGTTACGGATGCGATGCGTGCCTTGGCCGCGTCGCAGGACGATTCCTCCCTAAACTTGGCGGCTCCCGCGGGAGCCGCCGTCCTTTTCGGCTAGGCTGCCTCCTGTGCCGCGCCCGATAAGTCCTGCACCGCGACGTCTTCGGCCGCTGTGCTCCCCTTCAGGCTGGCCTCGATGGCGGCAAGCTCTGCCTCCTTTGCATTCAGGTCCGCCTCGTAGGCGAACGCTTGCCCCAGCCGCTGCTGGAACGACGCCACCCGCACCGCGCTCTCCTCCACGGTCCGCCGATGCCCGACCAGGTCCGCCTCGAAGCGGTCGAGCTGGTATTCCAGACGGTTGATCAGCCCCATCGCGGTCAGCTCCTCCTCGACCTTCACCTCCTGCTCATTGCCGGTCCGGTCCAGCCACACGTCCAGGCGGTAGCCTGCGACCTGGCCCCAGGACCGCCCCTCGGCCTTCACGTCGAAGCCGCCGATCCGCGCCAGCGTCCAGCGGCCGACCTCCCTGCCCACGTCCAGGATGCGGATGCGGCTGAGCAGCGATGCGCCCGCCACCTTGCGCTCCGTCACCGGCGTGCCGCCCAGCTCCATTGTGAACAGGTCGCCCCGCGTCGGCGTGCGCCGCAGCAGGTCGGCCTCGATCTGGGTGCAGCGGGTGCGCGCGTGGGCCGACTGAGTATGCGCGTCCGCGATGGTGCGCCGCACCGCGTGCTGGTCGTCAAGGTGCGCCGCGCGCAGCCGCCGCATCCGGGCAATCTCCGCATCCAGCCCGGCTTTCTGCATCAGCCGCGGGTCGCCGCTGGCGAGCG
>CAXTDP010000879.1:0-2548 GCA_964242295.1 uncultured Acetobacteraceae bacterium
GCCTGGTCCTTGCGGACCTGGCACCCGGCGTCACGGTGGATGAGATACGCGCCAAGACGGAGGCCGGGTTCGCAATCCACCCGGACCTGACGAGCAAGGCCGCTTAGCAACACCATCCAACGGAGGAATGCGATGCCCAGCCCAACCCTGGAAGCCGTCGTCGGCGGCGAGCTGGAGGAGACCACATCCACGACGCCGGACCAGGTGCATAGCCTGGTGGCCAAGGCCCGCGTTGCGCAGGCCGTGTTCGAAGCCTTCTCGCAGGAGCAGGTGGACGCCATCGTACGCGACTTCGCCAAGTATGTTTACGACAATGCCGAGATGGTCGCCGCGATGGCCCACAAGGAAACCGGGCTGGGCGTGTATGAGGACAAGGTGCAGAAGGCCAAGGGCAAGGCCCGGGTCATCTGGAACAACCTGAAAGGCAAGAAGTCCCGCGGCATCATCGGCGAGGACGCCGAGAACAACCTGGTCATGGTCGCCAAGCCCATGGGCGTGATCGGCGCCGTGTGCCCCGTCACCAACCCGGTGGTGACGCCAATGTGCAACGCGATGTTCGCCCTGAAGGCCGGCAACGCCATCATCTTCGCCCCGCATCCCAAGGCCGACGCCTCCACTTGGCAACTGACCAAGGAGTATCAGCGCATCGTGCGCGAGCACGGCGGTCCCGACGACCTGGTGCAGGCGGTGCGCCACGGGTCGGTGGAAACGACGCAGGCGTTGATGAAGGCCGTGGACGTGGTGGTTGCCACCGGCGGCGGCGCGATGGTCAAGTCGGCATACTCGTCAGGCAAGCCGTCCTATGGCGTGGGCGTGGGCAACGTGCCCGTGGTGATCGACCGCGGCGTGGACTTGCAGGACGCCGCCGACAAGATCACTGCCGGCGCCGCATTCGACAACGGCATCATCTGTTCGCACGAGCAGTTCGTGTTGACCCCGGCGGAGGACTACGACGCGACCATCCGTGCCTTCCTGGCGACGGGCAAGGTCTGGTTCACCGCCGACGAGGCGGAGGTCGAGCGGCTGCGCGCGGTCGTGTTCCAGAACGGCCACTTGAACAAGGACGTGGTCGGACGCTCCGCTCCCGAGATCGCCGCCAAGGCCGGCATCACGGTCCCGGCGTCGGCCCGTGTCATCCTGGTGCCGGCGCGAGGTGCCGGGGTGGACGACGTGCTGGCCAAGGAGAAGCTTTGCCCGGTGGTGGCCATACTGGCCTACACGACGTTCGAGGACGGGGTCGCCAAGGCGAAGGCCAACCTGCTGGTGGAGGGCGCCGGGCACTCGGCCGCGCTGCATTCGCATGACGAGGCAAACATCCGCACCATGGGCCTTGCGTTGCCGATCAGCCGGCTGGTGGTGAACCAGGCATCGTCGCTGACGGCGGGCGGGTCGCTGACCAATGGCTTCGCGCCGACGACGACGCTGGGCTGCGGGTCGTGGGGCGGCAACTCCATCTCGGAGAACCTGGACTACAAGCACCTGATGAACGTGTCGCGCATCGGCAAGGTGATCACGCACCGGCGCGTGCCGACCGACGAGGAGATCTGGGCGGCCTAGCACTACGCTGCCAAGTTCACATCAGCATATGCCACGAGGTTCAGGGGGCGCAGGCGGGGCACCGGGTGAGGTGATCGGGCAGCGCCTCGACGATGTGGCGGCGCGCTTCGGGCAGCGTTGGCCGTGGCGGCGGGCCTGGAATGGCGGACCTGTCGGCCCCGCGCCTGTCCCCCAACCCGCAGGGATGCAGGACGGCGTGAGCGACCTGGCGCAACAGCGCGTGATGGTGCAGGCCGGGCCAGGATCGCCCTTCGTAGTGGTCCAGGCCCGGCCGTTCCCTGAGCTGCTGGTGCGCCGGCTCGCAGCGCCAGCGCCCAGAGCAGCCCCGCATCGTCCAGGGCAGGGCGAAGGGTCGCCGCCTTGCCATACTCGGCGTTGCCGAGCGCACAGCCGAAGCGCACGCGTTGATCCCGCAGGCGGCTGATCTCATCGCGTGCGATCCGTCACTTGGGGTGGCCCTCGACCGCCTCCGGCATGCGTGCGGCCCGGCGGCGGGGAGTTCATGTCGGTCGCCGAGGGCCTGGCGCTGATCGGGCAGGAGCGGCTGGGCCGGTAGAGCCGGGTCCGTGCATTTACCTGCCTTGGCCACCACGCCATCCCCACCGGAACTGACCGCTTGCGAACCGGCTTGGCCATCATCTAGAGTGCGACAGGTCCAACACCAGGCCACGGGAGGGCTGGATGCACCGCTACAACCAGCGCCACCCGCGTGGCCCCGTTTCCGCCCTGCGATAAGCCGTCGCAGGGCAGCCCCGACCGAAGCCAAGCCGCTTCCGACCCGGACTGCCCTCCTTGCATCTGCCCGCCACACGCCCTGGCCGGCACCGGACCGGGTATGGACACATGGCACTCATCAGCTTGCGCGACGTCGGCGTGGTCACGCCGCGGACGCTCTTCCAGAACATCACCTTCAGCTTCGGCCCTGGCGACCGGGTTGGCCTGATCGCCGGCAACGGCGGCGGGAAGTCAACGCTGCTGCGCTGCGTGGCAG
>CAXTDP010000880.1:0-2547 GCA_964242295.1 uncultured Acetobacteraceae bacterium
TGGCGCGGCCCGCTGCCGACCGCCATGGGGTCGCGGCCCCGCGCCTACGCCGCGGCGCGGGCGCTCGTCCGTGCGCCGTTTGTTGGACAGGCCGTTTACCGGCTCAACACGCACAGCCGGGTGATCGGCATGATGTATTGCCGGCACGTATACGCGGACGCCGGGCGGGTCACGCCCTCCTTCGTTGCCGGCAAGCAGGAACTGGCCCGCCAACCCGGTGCCCGCTTTGCATCTGTTGCGTTCGTCACCGGCGCGCTGGACCCCGTGGCGGACCAGGGCGCCTTCGCGGCATTGCTGCTGCCGCCGTCGGCGCCGACCCTGGTGCTATGCGGCGAAGCAACGCCGCCGAAATCCAAGGCCACAATGGCGTCCATTCCGTCCGGACCCGGCGTGGAAGTGCGGTGGGTGCCAGGCTCACTTGCGCTTTACGAGGAGAACGCGGCGGCCATCGGCGGGCTGGTCGCGGATTTTCTGAAGGCATGACGCCGCCGCGGGCTGAACCGGGGTCCAGCCCGCGGCGGCTTGATCAAGTCAGCCGTGGCAGGTGCAGCCGGCGTGGTTGCAGCCCATCCCGGTCGCGTGGTGATCGGCGCAGGCGTCACCGCAGTAGATGCGGCCTTCCTTCTCCAGGCCTTTCTTGGTATCGACCACGCACACGCAATCGCTGCACGCGCACTTCACCATCTCAACTGTTACGCTCATGTGTTCTCTCCGGGATCGGTGGGGATGTCGCCGTCATGTTCATGCGGCTCGGTCAGGTGCTCGATCATGTTGGTCAGCATCTCCCGCACGTGGCAGTCGGGGATGCTGTAGAACACCTGCTTGCCCCGCTTGCCCGCCTTCAGCAACCGGGCGGCGCGCAGCAGGCGCAGGTGGTGGGACACGAGCGACTGGCTCAGCGCCAGGCGTCCCGTGATCTCCCCGACGCTCAACGGGCCGTCAAGGCAGCTCGAAACGATGCCCAGCCGGTTCGGCTCTCCCAGCAGGCGGAACATCTCCGCAAGCTCACTGGTTTGATCCGTAGTCAGCATTGGTCCTCATACGCATGAACACGTATTCATATATTTTGGAATTGTGGCGATGGCAAGCCCAGACTGGGGCCCCGGCGGCATGACTGATCCTGACGACACGGTTCCCATCACGGTGCTGACGGGCTTCCTGGGCGCGGGCAAGACGACGCTGCTGAACCGCCTGCTCAAGCAGCCGGGGCTGGAGCACACGGCCATCCTGGTCAACGAGTTCGGCGAGGTCGGGCTGGACCACCTGCTGATGGAGGCGGTGGACGACGACACGGTCCTGCTGAACGACGGATGCCTGTGCTGCACCGTGCGCGGGGACTTGGTGCGCGCGCTGGGCGACCTGCGCGACCGCATGGACGCCGGGCACCCGATCCGCCGCGTCATCATCGAAACCACGGGCCTGGCCGATCCAGCGCCCATCCTGCAAACGCTGATGGGTCCGGCCATGGCGCTGGGCTGCTATCGGCTGGACGGGATCGTGACCCTGGTTGACGCCGCCTGTGGCCTGGCCACCATGGACCGGCATCCGGAGGCCGTGAAGCAAGCTGCCGTTGCGGACGCGCTGGTTCTAACGAAATCCGACTTGGCCGGGGCGGATGCTAGAGCGTCGCTGCTGGCCCGGCTGCAGGCGCTGAACCCGGGCGCGCCGGTGCTGCACGCCGACCATGGTGCCGTTGCTGCCCAGTGCATCCTCGACCTTGGCCCGTTCAAGCCAACGGGCAAGATACCTGACGTGGCGCGGTGGCTGGGTGAGCCTGACAGCCAGCAACGACCCCACGAGCACGAACATGGGCATGTGCATGGGCACGGCGGGCACGACCCGAACCGGCACGACGCCGGCATCCACTCGTTCTGCCTTACGTTCGACCAGCCGCTCCGGTGGCTTGGCGTCGCTGCGTTCCTCGAAATGCTGGCGGCGACCCGCGGAGAAGACCTGCTGCGGGTCAAGGGCATCCTGAACTTGGTCGGCGAGGACCGCCCGCTGGTGCTGCACGGGGTCCAGCACATGTTCCACGAGCCGAAGCTGCTGCCGGCCTGGCCCAGCGATGATCGCCGGTCCCGGCTGGTGTTCATCGTGCGCGGCCTCGACCGGGCGATGATCGAAGGCGGGCTACGAGCGTTCGAGGCCGCGGGCGCGTCGGCAGCGTAGGACGAGACGGAACAGTTTTCGCCTTGGACGCCGGCGAGGTGAGCCTGAGGCCAGATGCTCACGAATCCGCCATGGGTCGCTACAAGGCGCTGATCGGACCCCGGCTGCGAGCGCGTGGCTTCCCCGCCCAGTAGACCGAAGCTGCCATCGGCATGGCGGTGCTGAACCGGATGTTGGCGACTGGACACCCGGAATCTGTCCGCGTTCAACGGGTCATCGCATAGCAGTTTGGGGCTGAGGCTATCTTGGAGTGAACCCCCGGAGTGAGACAGATAAATTCGGACAGCTCCTAACGAGGAGAACGTGCCGATGTCCCTGAACGAGTCCATGCGTCACAGCCGGGAGTTCATGCTGAAGGCTGTTGAACGGTTGGAGGCT
>CAXTDP010000881.1:0-2540 GCA_964242295.1 uncultured Acetobacteraceae bacterium
CACCACACGCGTTGACTTCAACGTTGCCATTCGGATTGCAAAGTGAACGGTATTGCAGGTAGCCCGCAATCGTCAGCTCGACCGTGCCCGCGTCGGCCCGCAGCGCCGCGGCCATGGCTGGCAATGCCGGCAGATAAAGGTCGGTCGAGATGGACGCGAACCCCAGCAGGGTGCTGAGCACCAGCAACACGCGCAGGCCGGCAGGCGTCCCGGCGGCAGCGGTCATGACGTGCTCCTTTTGCGGAGGCGCAAGCGCCCGTGCGCCGGGATGGCGCACGGGCGTGGCATGCGGCGGTTCAGCGGCCGGTCGTCGCCAGGAGTTGCGCGGGATAGCGTTCGCCCTGGATGGCGATCCCCGCTGCGGCGCGCTCGATCCCGGCGAGGTCGCCGGCGGTCAGTTCCAGGTCCGCCGCGCCGAGGTTCTCCTCCAGGCGGTGCAGCTTGGTGGTGCCGGGGATCGGCACGATCCAGGGCCGCTGCGCCAGCAGCCAGGCGAGCGCGACCTGTGCCGGGGTCGCACCCTTCTCGCCCGCGATCTGATGGAGCAGGTCAACGAGGGCCTGGTTTGCCCCCATCGCCGCCGGCGTGAAGCGCGGCAGGATGCCGCGGAAATCGCCCTCGGCGAGCTTGGTGTCCTTGTTCATCGCCCCAGTCAGGAACCCCTTGCCGAGCGGGCTGTAGGGCACGAAGCCGATGCCAAGCTCCTCGCAAGCCGCAATCACCCCGTTGGTTTCCGGCCCGCGCGTCCACAGCGAGTATTCGTTCTGAATGGCGGTCACGGGCTGCACGGCATGGGCGCGGCGGATGGTCTGCGCGCCGGGTTCGGACAGGCCGAAGTGCTTCACCTTGCCCTCCTGGATCAGGTCGCGGACGGCGCCTGCTACGTCCTCGATCGGCACACCGGGGTCAACGCGGTGCTGGTAGAACAGGTCAATCGCCTCGACGCCCAGCCGCTTCAGGGATGCCTCGGCCACGGCGCGGATACGCTCGGGGCTGCTGTCCATGCCGGCCTGCTTGCCGGTCGCGGGATCAATCCTGAAGCCGAACTTGGTGGCGATCACCACGCCGTCCCGCACCGGCGCGAGCGCCTCGCCGACCATCTCCTCGTTGGTGAAGGGGCCGTAAACCTCGGCGGTGTCGAACAGGGTGACGCCGCGCTCCACCGCCGCGCGGATCAGCGCGACGCCCTCCGCTTTGCTCAAGGCCTGGCCGTAGCCGAAGTTCAGGCCCATGCAGCCGAGGCCGATGGCCGCAACCTCCAGGCCGCTCTTGCCAAGTGTGCGCTTCTGCATTGCTCTAGCTCCGGACGTTCTGCGCGGCTTTGTGCCGTGCGGTGTCTGGGAGGTAGGCCGCTTCGCTTATGCGGATTAGCCGGGGAAAGCCGCATGAGGTCATATCCGCCATTCATGTGTCGGCGCTGGGCGGCACGTGAGGACGGCCCAGCAGCCGTGACCGTCGAACGGCTCCGGCGGCGTGCCGGCTGTCCGCCTGACGACATTCTGATGCGTAAATCAAGCTCGCCCGGGACTGGAGGCTAGCACCCGCATCCCGACCGGGAAACGCCCCACCCCATCGTGACTGCCTCCGATCTTGCGCGCCCGTCTGCTTTGTCGGATGACGCCTCGCGTCCCCCATTACGGACACACGACCCAGAGGAACCCCCGATGTCAGTCAACGTGCTCTATTCCACCCAGGCCACCGCCACCGGCGGCCGTGACGGCCATGCCGCCACCAAGGACGGCAGCCTGGACGTGAAGCTGTCCACCCCCAAGGAACTGGGCGGCGGCGGCGGCTCCGGCAACAACCCCGAGCAGCTTTTCGCTGCGGGCTACTCGGCCTGCTTCCTCGGCGCGATGAAGTTCGTCGCCTCCCAGGGCGGCCCCAAGGTCCCCGACGACACCAACGTGACCGCAACCGTCGGCATGGGACCGCGCAGCGAGGGCGGCTTCGGCATTGATGTGGAGCTGACGATATCCCTGCCCGGCCTGGACCATGCCCAGGCCGAGGCGCTGGTGGAAAAGGCTCACCAGGTCTGCCCATACTCGAACGCGACCCGCAACAACGTCCCCGTCCGCCTCAAGGTCGTCTGATCCCCCTGGCCCGGCCGCAGGGCCGGGCCAACCCGGAGCCTACGCATGGATCAAGTCCTGTCCGCCGCCTGGAGCCAGACCGGCCCCGCCCCGGTGCCCCTACCCGGCGCTGCCGCCACCCTGCGCCAGGTCCACATCAAGGCCGGCCATATCTCCGCCAAGCACAGCCATCCGCACGAGCAGTTCCTCATGGTGCTGTCCGGCGCAGGCCGGCTGGAGTGCGAGGCCGGCGGCATCCCGCTGCACCCCGGCACCGTCATACGCTTCGCGCCCGGCGCCTGGCACAGCGCCGAGTTCACCGCCGACACCGTGCTGGCCGAGTTCAACCTCCATGAGGACGCAGCCGACGCCTGAGCAGGCGCGGCTTGCCGCACGCCGCCGCGGTGGCCATGCCGGGGTGATGCGGACGACGCTCCCTGCCGGCATCTTCGCCGCCGCCTTGGCGCTGCA
>CAXTDP010000882.1:0-2538 GCA_964242295.1 uncultured Acetobacteraceae bacterium
CCCGGCCGCCTTCCGCCCCGGCGCCGCGGAGGCGGATGCCGCCGCCAGCGTCGCCGCAATGGTCGCCTTCAACCGGCCCAGCGCCAAGACGCACTCCGGCGTATGGCGCGACGTGGCGGTGCGCCGCCGCCGGACGGAGGTGGACGTGCAGATCGCCCCCATCGCCGAGATCGGCGCCAAGCACGGCCTCCCATGCCCCACCATTGCCCGCCTGGTCACGATGATCCACGAGGTCGAGGCCGGGCGCCCGCAATCCGACGCGCTGCTGCTGGAGCTGCTGCCATGAACCTGCAATTCGACGGACAGGTGGTCGCGGTCAGTGGCGCCGGGCACGGGCTGGGCCAGGCCATCGCCGAAACCTTCGCCGGGCTGGGTGCCCGCGTGTTCGGCTGCCATCCGGTGCCGGCGACGGTGCCCGGCGTAGACTTGGCGACCGTGGACCTGACCGACCGTGCCGCCGGGGCCGCCTGGGTCGCGGCGGTCGAGGCCGCGGCCGGTAGTCCGCTGCATGTCCTGGTCAACAATGCCGGCGGCGTGGCGGGCCAGGTGTTCCAACCGGTCGAGCAGGTGCCGGACGACGATTGGGACCGCATCATCGCCGTGAACCTCGGCGCCGCCTTCGCGCTCAGCCGCGCCGCGGCGCCCGGCATGAAGCGGCAGGGAAGGGGACGGATCGTCAACATTTCCTCCGGCGCCGGGCTGCAGGCGTCGCTGACCGGCATCCAGGCCTATGCCAGCGCCAAGCACGCCGTGGTCGGCCTGACCCGGCAGTTGGCGCACGAACTCGGCCCCCATGGCATCACCGTCAACAGCGTCGCGCCAGGCCTGATCCCGAGCAACCCCGCCAGCACGGCGCAGTGGGAGGGTTACGGTGCCGAACGCCAGGCGGCGATGCTGGGTGCTATCGCGCTACGCCGGCTCGGCACGCCGCAGGACATCGCCAACGCCGTGCTGTTCTTTGCCAGCCCGTTGGCGGACTTCGTGAACGGCCAGATCCTGCAGGTGGACGGCGGCAAGTAGCGGTCAGCGCAGCCGTTCGAAGGCGGTTTCCCGGAAGGTCAGGATGGCGGCGCCGGATACGAGGGCGGCGGCGATCAGGTAGAACGTCGGCGCTACTGGCGTGCCGGTCTGCTGGATCAGCCAGGTCGCGATGAACGGTGCGAACCCGCCGAAGATCGCGACTGCCAGCGCGTAGCTGCTCGACATCAGCGTGGTGCGCGACCTCGTCGGGAACAGTTCTGCGAGTGCCGCCTGGCCGGCGCCGGAGAAGGTGGCGATCACCAGGTTGAAGCCGACCTGCAGCAGCGCCACCCCCCAGCCCGGCACGCCCGACAGGATCAGCCGGAAGCCGGGGTAGGCCAGCACGGCGAACGCCGCGCAGCAGAACACCAGCATCGGCTTGCGCCCGATCCGGTCCGACAGCGCGCCCATCACCGGGATCGCCGCCACCAGCGCCAGCAGCCCCACCGTGTTGGACCACAGCGCCTGCGACGCGGTCAGCCCCGCATACTTCTGGGTGAAAGTCGGCAAATATGTCAGCATCACGTAATAAACGACGATCCACAGCACCGTGAAGCCGAACGCCTTGAGCATGAGGCCAAACGGCGTGCCGAGGTCGGGCAGCCCGGCGCCGTGCCCAGCCTGCTCCGCCTGGAACTGCGGCGTTTCCTTGATGCCGCGACGCAGCCACAGCCCGACCGGCAGCAGCACCGCCCCCAGCAGGAACGGCAGCCGCCAGGCCCAGGCGTCAATGTCCGCGGGCGTGAACACGCTGTTCAGCAGCGCGGCCACCGCCGAGCTGGCCAGCAGCCCGCCCACGACCGAGGCCTGGCTGTAGCTGCCGTAGTAGCCGCGCCGGCCCTCCGGCGCCCACTCGACGATGAAGGTCGTGGCGTTGCCCCACTCGCCCCCGGCGGACAGGCCCTACAGCACACGGCACAGCACGAGCAGCGCCGGCGCCAGCACGCCGATGCTGGCGTATTCAGGGATCAGGCCGATTCCCACGGTTCCAATGGCCATCAGCAGGATCGTCAGCACCAGGGCCGACTTCCGCCCGCGCACGTCGCCCAGCCGGCCCAGCACGATCCCGCCCAACGGACGCGCCAGGAACCCGACGCCGAACGCCGCAAAGGTGGCGAGCAGGGACGCAACCTCGTCCGTGCCGGGGAAGAACTTGCGGGCGATCACCCCGGCCAGGAAGCCGTAAACGCCGAAGTCGTAGTATTCCAGCACGTTGCCGATGCCCGCCGCGGTGATCGCCCGCCGCGGCGACATCGCCGCGGCGTCGATCCCAGGTGCCGCTACGTCCATACCCGCCTCCGACGATCCGTGGTGACGCTACCGTGCGTGCCGGACGCCGCACAGCCCCCTTTCCAGCCCGCAGAAGCCGGGCGCAAGATCGGCGTCAGGCAGCATGAGGTTGGCGATGAGCGGCAGCAAGCACCCCGACGGCGAACCCTGGCAATGGCCGGAGGCGACCTGGCGCCGCATCACCGGACGCGCCCGCGCCGGGCGCAGCCTGGCCCCCGCGGCCTGGCC
>CAXTDP010000883.1:0-2530 GCA_964242295.1 uncultured Acetobacteraceae bacterium
TGCCGCTGTCCACGCCGACGCCGCTGCTGACGGCGACGCTGCCGCCGTCATCACCCTTGCCGCCGCCGCCGCCGCTGCCCCCGCCGATGGTGCCGCTGCTGGCGCCGGGCGCCTGATCCGGCTTGAACGCATCCGTCCGGCTGCCGCTGCCGCTGCTCCACGACGCCATCGTCACGCCTTCGGGCATGCGGAACTGCAGGTTGGGCCGGTTCTTCAGCGCCACCGCCATATAGTCGTGCCAGATCGGCGCGGACACGTTGGCGCCGGTTTCCTTGTCGCCCAGGCTGGTGTTGTTGTCGAACCCGACCCACACCGCCGTCACCAGGTCCGGCGTGAAGCCGACGAACCAGGCGTCGTTCGAGTCCTGGCTGGTGCCGGTCTTCCCCGCGATGGCACGGTTCAGCCCGGCGCCGGCCGCAAAGCCCGATCCCTTCGCCACCACGCCCTGCATCATCGTCACGACCTGGAACACGCTTTGCGGATCGGCGATCTGCTGGCGCTTGTCGGCGATGGCGACGGCGGGCGGCTGGCTTGCGTCGCCGCAGCCGGTGCAGGACAGGCTGTCCGCCCGCCAGATCACCTTGCCGTCGCGATCCTGGATGGAATCCACCATGGAGGGCAGCACGTCCCGCCCGCCCATCGCCAGCGCGCCATAGGCGGCGGCCTGGCGCAGCACGGTGGTTTCCACCGCGCCCAGCGCCGCCGGCAGCACGTGCGGCATCCCGTCCACCACATGGAAGGCGATGGCGTTGTCGGCGATGGCTTCCATGCCGACCTTTTCCGCCAAACGGATCGTGACCAGGTTCAGCGACCGCTCCAGCGCAATGCGTATCGGCACGGGGCCGGCGAAGGTCATGCCGTAGTTGTTCGGCTCCCAGGTTTCGCCGTTGGCGAGCTTCTGCACGAACGGCGCGTCCAGCACCCGTTGGCTGGGCGACAGGCCGGACTGCATGGCGGTCAGATACACGATGGGCTTGAACGAGCTGCCGGGCTGCCGTTGCGCCTGGGTCGCGCGGTTGAACTGGCTGACCTCGCCGCTCCATCCGCCGGACATCGCCAGCACGCGCCCGGTCATCGGGTCGAGCGACACCAGCGCCCCCTGCACCTGCGGCACCTGGCGCAGCCACAGCCGGTCCGAGCGCGCGGGGCCGCGGACGCGCTCGTTGGCGCCGGCAGGCTCGGTCATGATGACGTCGCCGACCTGCAGGATGTCGGCGACCTTGCGCGGGCTGGGGCCGAAGCCGCCTCCCGTCCGCACCGGACGCGCCCAGGCCAGGTCGGATGCATACAGGCTGCCGGTGCGGGACGCGCCATCGCTGCCGCGCTCGACCCAGCCGACCTTCGCCTCGTCGCCCGTCGTTTCCAGCACGACCGACAGGTTCCACTCCGGCAGCAGGCCAGGCGGGCGCGGCATGGCGGCCAGGCGGTTGCTCCAACCCAGGCGCATGTTCGCGCCGCCCTCCAGGTGGCCGACCGGGCCGCGCCAGCCGCCGTGGTTGCGGTCATAGGCCAGCAGGCCCTTGCGCAGCGCGGCGTCAGCGGCGGATTGCAGGGAGGGGTCCATGCTGGTGCGTATCGTGAGGCCGCCGGTGGTGGTGGCGCCGGCGCCGAGCGTGTCCACCACCTGCCGCCGCACCTCCTCCGCGAACCAGTCGGAGCCTGCGACGATCTCCGGGCGGCGGAAGGCGGCGGGCTGGATCGGCGTCGCCTTGGCCGTGGCGGCCTGCTCCGGCGTAATGGCGCGGTCCTCGGCCATGCGGTCCAGCACCCAGTCGCGCCGGGTCTTGGCGGCCTCGGGGTAGCGGAACGGGTTGTAGTTGTTGGGCGCCTTGGGCAGCACCGCCAGGAACGCCGCCTCCGGCAGGGTCAGCTCGTCCAGGCCCTTGTTGAAGTAGGTCTGCGCCGCCGCCGCCACGCCATAGGATTGCAGGCCCAGGAAGATCTCGTTCAGATACAGTTCGAGCACGTGCTCCTTGCTGAGCGACTGGTCTATCCGCACGGCCAGGATCATCTCCTTGACCTTGCGCGCGACCGAAACCTCGTTGCTCAGCAGCATGTTCTTGGCGACCTGCTGCGTGATGGTGCTGGCGCCGATCGGCCGCTTGCCCGCACCGCGCAGCGCCACGTCATACCAGGCGGCGCGCAGCATCGCGAGCGGGTCCACGCCCTTGTGGGTCCAGAACTTCTGGTCCTCCGCCGACAGGAAGGCCTGCTTCACCATGTCGGGGATGGCGCTGATCGGGACGTAGATGCGCCGCTCCGTCGCCAGCTCGGCGATCAGGCGGCTATCCCCGGCGTAAACGCGGCTCATGACCTTGGGCTGGTAATGCGTGAGGCCGTCGAGGTTGGGCAGGTCGGCTGCATACTTGTTATAGGTGTGCAGCCCATAGATGCCGCCCACGACGCTGGCGGCGACGCCCAGGCCCGCGACGGCGCCGACGGCCCGCCCGAGGAAGCGGAGGGGAGTGCGGCGCCGGGCCATGGGGCCGGCGGCCCGGCCTCCAAGCGGATCGTGGTCGGCTACGGCTTC
>CAXTDP010000884.1:0-2525 GCA_964242295.1 uncultured Acetobacteraceae bacterium
CCTGCCGCGCCAGCCGCCGCGGCGCCGGCGGCAGCCCCATCCCCACCGGCAGCCCTGTCCGCCGCCGATCCGCCAGCCGGCACCCCATCCATCACGCCAGCCGGCCGCCGCTGGGAATTGCTGGCCCAGGTGGACGTCAGCCTCCGCAAGCCGGAGGACCCTGAGCCGTCCGACCGCAGCGAGCGCCTGTTCCCGCTGGACATGGGGGACCACCTGATCGGCCGCCGGTCGGACAGCGCGGACATCCACCCGGAGGTCGTCATCCCCGACCCCGGCATTTCCCGCCGCCATGCCCGCATCCTGCGCCAGCCCGATGGTGGCCTGGCGCTGGTGGACCTGGGCAGCATGAACGGCACCCGGCTGAACGGCGCCACGGTGGCGCCGAACGTCATCACGCCCTTGGCGGAGGGCGACCAGGTCACGGTCGGGTGCTGGACCCGCCTGACCCTGCGTGGGCGGTAGCATGCCGGGAGCGCCTGCACCCGCCGCGCAGGCCGCGGCGTCTGTGCGGTCCTACCTCGCCACGACGCCGGGGCGGCTGGCCCTGCGCTTCCTGGGCGTCTGCGCCGCGATGCTGCTTGCCGCGGTTGTCACCCTGCTGTCGGGCGCGGACGCGTCCCGGACGATCCGCACCATCGGCAGCGACGCCGAGCCGTCGGTCGTGCTGGCCCTGCGTATTGGCTCCGACCTGGCCGACCTGGATGCGGCGGCGACGGAGGATGCGCTGGCGGGCGGGATGTCCGCTGCCGGCACGTCCCGGCAGTGGCGCGCCGGCAAGGCGGACCTCGATGCCCTGCTGGTCCAGGCCAGCCGCAACATCACCTATGCCGACGAAACCACCGCCCTGCAGAACCTGCTGCGCTGGACCGGCGAGTATCACGCCTCCCTGGCCGAGGTGCGCGGCGCCGCGGACCCGGCCCATCCCTTCACCGCCATCCAGCGCCTGCAATGGTCGCACCGCCTGCTGCGCGAGTTCGCCCTGCCGGAGGCCGGCGCCCTGGCAGCGGCGAACCGGACGCCGCTGGAGGACGCCTATGCCGCTTATGGCAAGTATCATTGGCAAGACGGCACGGCAGCCGCCGTCGCGATCCTGCCGCTGGCCGGGGTCCTGGCCGCGGTGCAGCTATTTCTGGTGCGCCGGACTCACCGCCTGATCAACCCGCCGCTTGTGGCCGCAACGGTCCTTGCCCTTTGCCTTGGCGTGGGCCTGCTCGTCACGGCCGGCATCTCGCGGGAAAGCCTGCGGTCGGCCAGGGACGACTGCTTCAACAGCCTCGACGCGCTGTTCTCGGCCAAGGCTGCCGTGGCGGCGATCAATGCCGACCTATCGCTTTGGCTGCTCGACCCCACCACTCGGCAGGCGGTGTCGGACGGCATTGACGCGCAGGCGCGGACGCTGCTGAACGTCCAATGGCGGGATGGCCCGACCCGGGCGAAGCTGCTGCAGGCGCTGGGGGCCGCCCAGGATGACGAACGCCGGGGACGGCCCGCCGCCGCACGGGCGGAGTTGCCGGAAATCGGCGGCTTGCTGGGCAGGGAGCTGGACAACATCACCTTTGGCGCCGCGGAGCGTGATCCCGCCAGCGACGCCGCCCGCAGCCTGCTCGACCTCATGCAGGCAGCCGACCGGGTGCGCGCCCTGGGGACGCCGAACCAAATGGTGCAGGCCGTGCAGGTTCGGGAAACCGATGGCGCGGCGGCGCTGGTCGCGTTGCAAGCGGCGCTCGACCGGACGGTCGCGGTGAACCAGGTGCAGTTCGATGCCCGGATCGGCCGGGCGCAGCGCCTGGCCACTTGGACTCCGGTCGTCGTATGCGCCGGCCTGGCGCTGGCCGGCCTGCTGACCGCGGCTGGGCTGTGGCCGCGCTACCGGGAATACATGTGAGCGCCCCGCGGTCCCTGGCCCAGGTGGACGCGGCGCTTGTGGCCTGGCGCGACCGCCTGGCTGCGGCCAGCCGCAATGTCGCCGAGTTGAGCGAGCTGCCGGAGTTCATGGCGCTGAAGGCTGCCGCCCGCAACGGCCCCGGCGCCGGCGAGGCCGGACGGGTCGTCGCCACGGTGGACGAGCTGTGGCAGGGTGTGCTGCTGCTGGGGGAGGCGCTGGGCCGCGCCGAGGCCGCCCGCGCCGCCGCGACCCGGCTGTGGATGCCGGGCAGCCTGGATGCGGTGATGCAGGTGCTGGACGGCCCGTCCATCGCCGTGGCGCTGGGCAGCTCACCGGTGCTGCACCGACGCCTACTGGGCCAGGCGTCGGATGTGGCCAGGGTGTCCCCTGCGGAGCTGCTGGCGACGATGGAGGGCGCGTTCGACAACGCCCGCGCCCTGCTGGCCCGGATCGGCACCGCGGCGGAGGCCAGCGCAGCCCTGCGCGCCCGGCTGCAATCCGCCGTGGACGGCTTGGTGGCGGAAAACCGGCCGGAGGCAGCAGACCTGGCCGTGCGTCTGGCGTCCTGCCCGGCGTCCGACCCCGTGGCGGCGCTGGACGCGTTGGACGACGTGGGTCTGGACAAGCTGACGATGCGTAC
>CAXTDP010000885.1:0-2509 GCA_964242295.1 uncultured Acetobacteraceae bacterium
GCGCCGGAGATGCCGATGGCGACATACAGGTCCGGCGCCACGATCTTGCCGGTCTGGCCGACCTGGTAGTCGTTCGGCACGTAGCCCGCGTCCACCGCGGCGCGCGACGCGCCGACGGCGGCACCCAGCTTGTCGGCCAGGGGAAGGAGCAGCTTGAAGTTCTCGCCGTTCTGCATGCCGCGTCCGCCGGATACCACGACGCGCGCCGCCGTCAGCTCGGGGCGCTCGCTGCGGCTGAGTTCCGCTGACACGAAGCGGGAGGTCGCGGCGGCGTCCGGGGTGGACACGGCCTCGATCTCGGCGGACCCGCCCGTCGCCGCGACAGGGTCGAAGCTGGCGGCGCGTATGGTCATCACCTTCTTGGTGTCGCTGGACACGACGGTCGCCATCGCGTTGCCGGCATAGATCGGCCGTATGAAGGTGTCGGCGTCCACGATGCCCGACACGTCGCTGATCGGCTGCACGTCCAGCAGGGCGGCCACGCGCGGCATGACGTTCTTGCCGGTGGCGGTGCTGGCCGCCATCAGGTGGTCGTGGTGCCCGGCCATGCTGACCAGCAGCGCCGCCAGCGGCTCGGCGAGCGCATGCTCATACGCCGGGCTGTCGGCGACGTGGACCTTGCCGACGCCGGGCAGCTTGGCGGCTGCCTCCGCCGCGGCCTGCACGTTGTGGCCGGCCACGAGGACGTGCACGTCGCCCAGCTTCGAGGCCGCGGCGACGGCGCTGCGGGACGGCTGCTTGATGCCGGCCTCATCCCAGTCGAGCAGTACGAGCGATGCCATTCCTAGATCACCTTTGCTTCTGTGCGCAGCTTCTGCACCAATTCGGCCACTGACCCGACCTTCTGGCCCGCCACACGCTTTGGCGGCTCCGCCACCTTGACCAGCTTGAGGCGCGGGGCCGGGTCCACGCCGAGGTCGGCGGGCTTCAACGTCTCGATCGGCTTCTTGCGCGCCTTCATGATGTTGGGCAGCGAGGCGTAGCGCGGCTCGTTCAGGCGCAGGTCGGTGGTGATGATGCAGGGCAGGTCCAGCTCCAGCGTTTCCAGCCCGCCGTCTATCTCGCGCGTCACCGTCAGCTTCTCGCCCTCGATGCTGATGCGGCTGGCGAAGGTGCCCTGCGGCCAGCCGAGCAGTGCCGCCAGCATCTGGCCGGTGGCGTTCATGTCGTCGTCAATCGCCTGCTTGCCCATGATGATGAGGTCGGGCTGCTCCTTGGCGGCCAGCGCCTTGAGCATCTTGGCCACTGCCAGCGGCTGCAGCTCCACGTCGGTCTCGACCAGGATGCCGCGGTCGGCGCCCATCGCCAGGGCGGTGCGAAGCGTTTCCTGGCACTGCGCCACGCCCATCGAGACCACGATGATCTCGGTGGCGATGCCCTTCTCCTTCAGGCGCACCGCTTCCTCGACCGCGATCTCGTCGAAGGGGTTCATGGACATCTTGACGCCTGCGGTCTCGACGCCGGAGCCGTCGGCCTTCACGCGGACCTTCACGTTGTAGTCAACGACCCGCTTGACGGGGACAAGGAGCTTCATGGCTGGTCCGATGTGGTTGTGGGGTGGGCGGTCATGGTTTTGGCACCGTTCCGAGCGGGGCTGCGGCGTCCCTGCCAACGAAAGCGTTTGCTGCCGCAAAGTTGCCGGACGTTATGGGGCGGGAAAGCCGGATGTCAAACCTGCCGCTAGCTCCTGACCATGTAGAGCAGGGTGATGAACAGCAGCAGGGCGATGCCCTGGAACAGGACGCGATACTGCATCAGCTTGTTCGCCCGCCGGCCGTCCTGCGTTCCCCTGACCATGCCGAGCAGCCCGGCGAACAGCACACCCACCGTTGCCAGCAAGGCCAAGACTACCAGCACTGTCAGGAATGTTGTCATTCCGAGCAAGTGGGTGCGCCAGCCCGCCTTGTCCATCCTGTGGATTGCGCCGGGGCCGGCCGCCGTGTCCACCTGCCGACGGGAATGGGGGTGATTGATGCAGGTCGTAGCTGTTACGCGCGTGCTGGACGAGGCGGACATCGTCGAGGCGTTCGCCCGCCACACCGCGGCCTACGTGGACCACCACGTGTTCCTGGACAACGGCAGCACCGACGGGACGCTGGCGATCCTGCAGGCGCTGCACCGGGACGGGCTGCCGCTGACGCTGCTGGGCGCGCGCAACGTGTCGTTCAACGAGGCCGGGCACCTGACCCAGTTGTTCCGCCTCGCCATACGGGAGCACGGCGCGGACTGGGTGGCCTGCCTGGACGCGGACGAGTTCCTGGACGACCGCGGCAGCGCGGTCGGGCTGCGCGACCTGCTACAGGCATTGGCTGAGGCGAGCCCGTCCGTTGCCGCCTTGCACCTGCCGATGACGGACTACGTCGCCACGGCCGCGGACGACCCGGCGCAGCTCGTGGCGCCGCAGCGCATGCGTTGGCGCCGTGAGCCGGGCGACGCCGGCAAGGTGGTCGCCCCCGCCCTGACCGACGCCCGGGCGCTCAGGGCCTATTCGGGTAAATACTGGTCGATC